>CANQAH010000005.1 GCA_947588885.1 uncultured Clostridia bacterium | reverse complement strand
TTGAAAAATCAGATATAGACGAAGGTCATAAATATACTTTTATTAATAGTGAAACTAATGAAAAACTAGAATTATATGTTAAGTAGAAAATATGCATTTCATTTATTGAAATGCATATTTTTTCAGCTATATTAATGATAATTTATCTTTATCCTTATAAAAGCTATGTCTATTCCTTATATCTGCTTCTTAATAAAGCTATCTCTTTTCCATAACCTTCTAATTCATTTGGAGTTTCTAAAAAGAATGGTAAATTTTTTAATTTAGGATGATTTATAATTCGTGTGATTGCTTCAAGTCCTATATTTCCTTCTCCTATTTTTGCATGCCTATCTTTGTGTGAACCTAAAATATTCATACTATCATTTAAATGAATTGCATATAATTTTTCAAGTCCAATTATTTTATCAAATTCTTCTATAACTTTATCTAAATTATTAATTATATCATATCCACCATCAAAAATATGGCATGTATCAAGGCAAACTCCTATATGATCTTTTAGTTCAATTCCATCTATTATTTGTTTTATCTCTTCAAAATTTCTTCCTATTTCTGTTCCTTTTCCAGCCATAGTTTCTAATAGAATTTTTGTATGTTGCTCTGGTTTTATAATTTCATTTAACATTTTAATAATATAATCAATTCCAACTTCTGCTCCTTGTCCCACATGGCTTCCTGGGTGGAAATTATAATAATTTCCTGGAAAATATTCCATTCTTTTTAAATCATCTTCCATTGTATTTTTAGCAAAATCTCTAAGTCCTTCGGTTGCTGCACATGCATTTAGTGTATATGGAGCATGAGCTAATAATACTTCAATTTTATTTTCTTCAGCTAGCTGTTTAAATTTTTTTACATCTTCTTCATCTATTGGTTTTGCAGCTCCACCTCTTGGGTTTCTAGTAAAAAATTGTATTGTATTAGCATTTATTGAAACTGCTTCTTTCCCCATCTCATAAAATCCTTTAGATACTGATAAATGACATCCTATTTTTAACATATATTTTCCTTCCTTTTATCTTTTCATTTTTCTTAATTTTTCTTTTTCTTGTTCTGTAATCCTTCTTGATTCTATTATTTTCTGTATTGATTTGTTATATGCAAATTTACTTAGTTTGTTATCTTTAAGATATTTGGTTGTTTCATTTGGAAAATTTATATAGCAGATTGAAATTAGCCATGCAATTGCCATTTCAACATAATATTCATCTCTATTGATTGTATCTGTTATTTCAAATATTTTTGCTAAATATTGTTCATCTATAAAATAATTTAATAAACATACTAAGCCAAATCTAATTTCAAACTCTGAGTTATTATTTGATAAGTATTTTAATATAAATTCAAAAAATTTTTCTTTCTCTCTTACCTTTAATCCTGAAACAAATACATCACATATTGCCCAATTGTCTATATATGGTATAAAATTTTCTATATATTTCAATTTTTCTTCAAATGGCATTTTAGCTAAACCAATCATCATTCCTTTAAGCATTATTTCTTCATAATAATCAGATTCTATTTTTTCGAAATTAGTTTTGAAATCATCTTTTACTAATTCTTTTGCATAATTTCTTAAAATAGGTACTCTTACTCCAATAATGTTATTTGTATTTGGACATAGGCTTGATTGAAATTTTTTATATTTTTCATCTGCTAATTCAAATATTTTTTCTCTAATATTATTTTTCATGTTGTTTATTATAACATATTTTTATTGTATAAACAAAATCTAATTTGTTGCGTTTTATGTAAATTTATGATATAATTATTTTATCAATTTTAGGAGGTGCTTTATGATTATTTTTGCAGCTTTGTTTTTGGGGTTGTTTTCAATCCTCTCTCCATTCTTTACCGCAGTCTTTGCGGCAAGTGAAGCGGTTACTTCGTATTGTGCTTTAGTCACATTCGGTGCAATCGCTGTAGCTATCTTCATGCGGTCGCGTATGGCGTGGGTTGTTGCCTTTCTGGGCATCATAGTTGCTGTGGGTATTGAATTGCTTGCACCTAGTGCTAGTATGTTCATCATCATCACATGCGGTATGTTTTCCCTGATCGCAACGATTGCCGTTAAGCGTCCCATTTTGCTTTGGCTTCGCGCTGACGCGCGTCGCCCTGCTGCGCAAGGTGGACCTTTGATTCCGCAGTGGGCACGTGGTATCCTGACGATAATTTAATATCGTAGCGTGCAAGGCGGACATTGGCTGATCTGTGGTATTTTCTAGGTTGGAGGTAGGAAACCCGTTTACTGATAATTCAGTGGACGGGTCTTTCCTTTTTTTATTTTTATTTTTTATATTGAATATTTAGTAATTTATGTTATTATAATTAAAAATATACTATGTATTGGGAGGAAAAAATGGAAGAAAAAATACCAAATAAAAATAGAAAAAAAAGATTTATTATTTCTATAATTATTTTAATAATTTTATTAATTACTATTTCTATAACCTTAATTTTTATAATTTCATCTAAAAATAAAAAATCTGTAAATAATGAAGCATATGTTGATAATTCAAATGCAACAACAGAAGAAATATATAATATGCTTGTGGAAGATGGTTTTAAATTTACTGTAGGTTCAAATGAATATTATTATAATGTGTGGGCTTATGGTTCAGGGAAAAATGAAAATATTTCTCTAAATTATTCTTATAATTATAGTCATAGGGAGTTTACTGGTTTAAGTTTTAGTGATTCTTCTTTAGATCAAAATACTCCTACTTCTTATCATTTGGTTGGAAATTTTCCTCATGACAGTTCTGCTCAAAAACATGCTGCAGAAAAATGGTTAAATTCTTATGGAATCTCTGTAAATCAACTTGAAGAAGTTTTGCAATATGCTTATAAAGTTAATCTAAACTCAAATTAATAATATTAATTTACTTATACTGCAAATTGAATTTGCAGTATTTTTTAACCATTTTATTCTTGCATCATAAAATATTATAAATAAGGAGGTTTAAAATGGCAAAAATACTTATTTATAATAATGGTACAGATAGAATGGAAACTTACTATAAAGGTGAACAAGAAGCTATGCCTTATAATGTTAATCGAACTTTAACTGTAAATGAATTTAGAGGTTCAAGTAAGTCTCAAATTTTATGGACAGATAAACGTACTATGCAGTCTTGGAATAATTTCAGAGCATTATATGGAGCTCCAATATTTGTTGGTTTTGCTTTTAAAAGATGCTGGGAAGGTGGTCATGGAATTTTGTCTCAACATTATGCTGGTGTTGCATTTGATGTTGGTCAGAATTTAAATTCTCAAAAAAGAGATTATATGAGAAATTTAGCACGTGCCTCTGGTTACTGGAGATACATCGAGCCTGAAGTTGACACTCCCCGCTGGGTGCATTTCGATGATAGATGGATTGCAAGTGGCTATCCATTAACTCAGTTTCGGAAGTAGAGGTATTTATGTTTTAATTGCTCAAGATGCTTTAAATACTTTAGGATTAGGCACTGGTGGTTTAGACGGTATTTTTGGAGTAAAAACACGTGAAGCAACAATTCAATTTCAATCTAATAATGGTCTATCTCAAGATGGTAAAATAGGAAATATAACTTGGAATAGCTTAATGACTCAAGTCGTTGGTAATGGTGCTTCTGGAACTACTATTTTGGAATAAAAAAGAACCTAAATTTTATTTAGGTTCTTTTTTTTAATAGTATACTTCACAAATTGTATCTTTATTTTCAGCTAATTCTTTAAATAAAATTCCACATTCTGGTTCTCCAACTACTGATCCATAGTGAATAGGAATTACATATTTAGGTTTTAATTTATTTGACAATGCAGCCGCTTCTGTATAATTCATTGTATACATTCCTCCAACCGGTAAAAATGCTACATCACATTCGATTTTTGAATTTTCTTTTGTTTTGTCTGTGTCCCCAGCAATATAGTATACAGTATTTTCAAGTGTTATCAAATAACCTACCCATTCTTTTTCTTTTGGATGAAATTCTTTAAATCTGTTATATGCAGGCACAGCTTCAATTATAATTCCTTCAAAATCAAATTTATCTCCTGGCTTTGTGTATAATGCATTTTCTTCTAAAAAACCTATATTTTCTACTTCATCTTTACAATCTGGTGTAGTTATTATTACTGTCTTTTCATTAGCAACAGCTTTTATATCTTCAGGTGAAAAATGATCAAAATGAGAATGTGTACATAATATTAAATCAGCATCATGTGCTGGAATATCAATTTTATATGGGTCTATATATATAACTTTTTCTTTTTTTATTTTTATACTACTGTGTTTTAAAACACTTATTCCATCTAATTCAAACATATTATTCCTCCTATTATGCTGTATTATATCAATAAATCCATAAAAAGAAAAGGAATATGTTTTAATTCATATTCCTTATATTATTACATTTTATTCTACATTTTTATAATATTCAGCTATTAATTTGTCTAATTCGATACTTATTTCATATATTACTTCGTATTCTTCTCCATTTTGTATACTTTGGTTTAATTTTTCTCTTAATATACAAATTTTTTCATTTATCAAGGTAATCTCTCCTTTTATTCTACAAAAGTAATTATTAATTTATTTTAAAATACCATATTTTTACATTCTCGTCAACTAAATTCGTCTCTTTTCATTGATAATCGTGTGCCTTTTTCCCCTATTTTACTGTGTTTTTTGTTTATTTATTACTAATTTCGTCAAATTAATATGGCTCAATTGTCGATTTTATCATATTTTCTTCCTTAAAATAATCTTTTAAAACACTCTCTGTATATTCTTTCGATACAATTTTATAAATTTCAACATACTCTAATGGATTTATTTGTCTAAAATAATTTGAAATAAAAAGTTGTGATACTTGACTTACTTCATTGAATTCTCTTACATAGTTTCCATATATTTTTCTTTTAGCCCTTTCGAATTCATTTTCATTTATTCCATTTTCTTTTAATTCTCTTATCTTTTTTAGTAATTTTTCCTCAACTTGGTTTATGTCATTGCTTTTTCCTTCAATAAGAATATGCGCATATTCTTTACTCCATTCAAAAGTAGAAACTGCTTCTTCAAATATTTCTCCATTATTATATAATTCCTCAAATAATTCCGAACTAGCTCCTATTATTAATTCTAATAATACTTCTATAGCTATAGATCTTTTTATTTTTTCTTTTTCCTTTGGATTTACTTTAAATGCAAAAATAAAACTTGGTATAGATATATCCATTTTTTCATTTATTTGTTTTTCATTAATCTGAGTAGGTTCTTCTACTTCGATTTTTTTACCTTGTATTTTATTTTCTATTGTTAATCTTTTTTTAATTTCTTCAAATAATTCCTCTGGCTTAAAATTTCCTGTAACTACTATAACCATATTTGATGGTACATAAAAATTATTATAAGTATCATATAATGTTTCTTTTGCAATTTTTTGAATACTTTCAACGCTACCTGCTATATCTATTCTTACTGGATTATTTTTATATAAAGCTTTCATTGCATTTAAATAGACTTTCCATTCGCTTTCATCATCATACATATTTATTTCTTGTGAAATTATTCCCTTTTCCTTTTCAATATTTTCATCTGTAAAATATGGATTTTGTACATAATTTAGTAATTCATCTAATCCCTTATAAAAATTATCTGTACATTCAAACAAATACGCAGTATGATCATTTGTAGTATATGCGTTAGCATCAATTCCCAAAGAAGATAAAACATCTAAACTATTTTTTCCATTCTCCTGTTCAAATAATTTATGTTCAAGAAAATGTGCCACTCCATTAGGATTTTGTACTTCTCTGTTTTCATTTGGAATTATAAAATGATTGTCATTTGCTCCAAATCCAATTCCACAGATTGCATATTTTTTTATAGCTTTTTCTTTTGGAATACACATTAAAGTAATTCCTGACTCAAGCTTTTCTATATATACTTTTTCTTTTATCAAATCATTTTCAATTATTTGCATACGTTTCTCCCTAAAATACTAATTTCTCAAAAAATAAACTGTATTAATTTGAATTAAATTTGCAAACTTTTCAATTTCTTCTCTAGTTACCTTTTTAATGTTATTTTTATATTCTTCTACTGTTAGTGGCAATTTTGATAATTCTTGTCCAAACATATATATTATCTGCGTATCTTGTTCTGCGTCTATGGCCTCTATACCAGCCAAAATATATTTTTTTGCTTTATCTAAGTCTTCTTCTGTAAATTTTCCTTGTTTCATATCTTCTAATAATTTCTTTATTAATTCCACAGTTTTTTGATATTTTTCTATCTCTATTCCACAACGAATAAACAAATTGTTCTTTTTTACAATGTACATTGATTTTGCAGTATATGCTAAACTTTCTTTTTCTCTTACAATTTGAAATAGTTTTGAATTTACTCCATCGCCAAAAATTGCATTATATAATATAGCGATAAATCTATAATCTTCAATGTCATTTGGTAAAATATCAAGTCCTATAACTAATTTTCCTTGTGTTACTTCCATTTTTTCTATTTTTTCATTTGGAGTATTTATCTTTTCTTTTATTTCATTTTTAAAGTAATTAGTATTAATTTTTTCATCTCGATTTTTTATACTTTGAATCAATTTATTTGATTTTACTTCTGACATAATTTTTTCTTTTTCAAAATTTCCGCTAATAAATATATCTATTTTAGCTTCATTTATTAATTTTTGGTAATGTTCATATAAATTAATTTCATCTATATCTTGTAAATCTTCTTTTTTGCCATATTTGCTTATACCAAAACCTTTGTCTTCATACATTATATTGATACATTTGTCAAAAGCATATGCATCTTTATCGTCTTTTTGCGAGTCTATTAATAATTCCAAATTTTGTTTTTCTATATTTACATATTCTTTCTTAAATTTTCCGTCTGCTAATGGATTAAATATAATTTGTGTTAGTATTTCTATAGCTTTATTTATGTTTTCGTTTTTCTTTGGCAAAAATTGATCATTTATACTTTCAATATAAAATTTTAATATTAAATTATCTCCCTCTTTGTCAACACCATAATTAAATGAGGCTCCATACATCATTTCTAGCTCTTCAACTATCTTTTTATAGTTTTCATATTTTTTGCATCCACTTCGTAAAACCTCTGGTATTAATGCATTTTTAGTTACTGTTTCTTTTTCAAGTGGTACTGTTAAAAAGAAAACAGTTAAATCAGTTTTAAAATTATTGTTAATAATAAGATGGAGATTTACTCCATCTTTAATTTTTTCTTTTATATAATTCACTAAGTATCTCCTTTTTATTTAGTATTTGATTTTTTCTTTAATTTATTCTAATTTAGTAATGATTTTACTACTTCATTTATTGTTTTACCATCTGCAGAAGCTCCAATTTCTGATTTAGCTTCTTTCATAACTGTTCCCATATCTTTTATTGATGTAGCACCAGTCTTTTCAATTATGTTTTTGATTATTGGAACAAGTTCTTCTTTAGATAATTGTTTTGGCAAATATATTTCCAAATAATTAATTTCTTCTTTAATTTGATTTACTAGATCTTCTCTTCCTCCACGTTCATAATCAGAAAGTGAATCTTTTCTTTTTTTGACTTCCTTTGCAATTAATTCGATTATTTGATTGTCGTCAAGTTCAATTCCTTTATCTTTTTCTATTTGTAAAATTCCTGCTCTTACCATTTGAATTGCATTTTTCTTTATTTCATTTTTTTCCTTCATTGCTTCTTTTAAGTCATTTAATAATTTTTCTTTCATAATACCACTCCTTATCTTTTAAAATATTATCACATTTATACTCTTTAAACAAGCTTGTTCATATAAGCATTTAAATTTAATTGCTTAGTATAAATATAATGAGATATAAAATGCATTTTTTTATTATGGCAAATTGGGTGAAGCTTTTTTATATAATAGGAAAGCACTTTCCTATTATATAAAAAAAGAAGATACTTTTTTGTATCTTCTCTCATTACAAATTAAAATTTTCTTTTTCTTGCAGCCTCTGATTTTTTCTTTCTTCTTACGCTTGGTTTTTCATAATGCTCTCTTTTTCTGACTTCTTGTATAACTCCATTTCTAGCACATTGTCTTTTAAATCTTTTTAGAGCATCTTCTATATTACCATTATTAACTTTAATCTCTGACATTTTATCTCCCTCCTTCCGAAGCTTAAATCATCTTGTGGGATTTAACTTTTCTCTTTTCAGTTGGCTATGTAACCTTCTGACGTAAAATATTATACCTTAATATATACGGAAATGTCAATATTAAATTTGTTTCTCGCTAAATATTATCAAGACATTTTATATATAATACAATATAAAAAGAAGCAATAATATTGATGTAAACTCAAATTAGTTCACTTCAAATATAGCTTCTTTTTTTGATTAGTCTTTAATATTTTTATATCTTTTACAATCTTCTCATAAAGTTCTTTTTTATTTTATATTCGTTTTATTGCATCTTCCATCATTTCTTTATTTGGAAATATTGGAGTAGGAACATATTTTCTTTTTTTAGTTGTTAACTCTGGAATTTCAGAGCATTTATCTGGTCTTATCACATGCTCAAATATTTTTTTGTTTTTTCCTGCGAAAATTTTTATCATGGGTAACTCCTTTCGATATATTATCTAAGTAATAAGAATACTTATTTAATATAATATACAGTTTATTTGCATAACTTTCCATTAAGTACAATAAAAAATATTTCTTTTTATCTGAAAATGCACCTGACTTTTTTACATCTGCACATAAAAATCCTTCTATATCAATATCATTATTTTGTTTTTTAAAAAATAAAAATTTATTTTCCATGCATATTGGAACTACAATTTTGCCATTATAGTATAATTCCCAATTTGGAGTTGTATTTTTATATCCTCCATGCCCTATTTTTAGCATTTTTTTATTTAACTTTTTTAAATTTGATTCATAAAAATAGTCTGTTACACCTTGCGCATCTTTGTTTAAAATCAAATCATATTCTGTATTATCTTTAACTTTTTTTGAGTTATTCTTTTCATCTTTGAATAGTTTTTCTCTATCAATACCACAATTTTCTGAAAATGCTAGTACGTTTAATGTAGATTCTACTATTGGATTTTCTACTTTTTTGAAGAATCGAATAGATACTGTTATTTCTTCTTTTACATATCTACTTAAAATATGTGCAATTGAATTTACATATTCTTTTAATTCACGCATTACTATCGTATTTAGCGTAGAAGCATCTTCGTTTCTCTTATAAGAATTTTCCATTGAAAAATACAATTGATTTTCACAAATAGACATTTTTCTCTGGTACATTGCCACTTCTGTTTGCAGTTGATTATTTCTCCTTAAATTAGTTTTTATAGTAATTATGAAAACTGCAATCATGATAGATATAATAAGTACAAATACTTCATTTTGAATTATTAAATTCATTATAAAATTAAATATTCCTATTGATGCAAGCAATTTTACTAATTCAATTATAGAGCTTATTAAATCTATTGTTTCTTTCATTTCTACATCCTATATTATTATATCAATTATATTTTATAGATAAAAAAAAATAAAATCAATATAATAATACATTTTTTACTTTCTTATTAGCATGCAAAAAAACAGAGATTATTTATGAAATACACCCCGATTAGTAGACCATAATAACCAAAGCGGACATTATTAACGTTTTCGCTATTTATATCATTTCTAAGTCCGCGTCTTTGTTCTAATCGCCAAATTTTTGTAAAAAACTTTGTGTGCAATTTTGGCGAAGCCTTTATATAATAGGAAATGCAGCACTTTCCTATTATATAAAAAAGAGTTATGGCCTACTACTCAGGGTGTATTTCATAATATCAGTTCTTTTCTTTGTGTTTATCACTTTTATTTTTTACATTAGAATTTATATTTGTAACCCTAATAACCAATTTTAATAAATCTGATAAATTGTCATTAAATAGATATCTTACTATTATTCCAACTAATGCAAAAACTTCTGCAATTCCTCCAGTAATAAAAATATCAAAAGTGGAATCGGCAAAATCAATTATTTTAAAACCTTTTAACCCAAACCATGTGTTTAATGCTAGTAATTGTACTATTAAAATACCTATTAAAATTTTAGCATAACCTTTTTTTAATTCTGAATCATTTTTCATTCTATCTTCAAACAATTCCATTATCTTTTTGTTTATTTCCCATTTGTTGGCAACTTCATCAACAGTTTGTGGTTTTGAATCAACTGATTTTGTTATCTTATCAGTATCACTTAATTCGTCTAATAACTTATTAATTTTTTCAATGCTTTCTGGGCGTGTACTTGCAGGATTTTTTTTAATTTCCTGCTTATTCATAGCATCTCCAATATTTTTAACCTATATGTCATGTCTGATTCAGAAACTTCGAATAGTTTTGCTAAATCTTTTATATCCTTTATTTTTTCATATGTTTTTTCTAATAGTGTCTTATTCATAAGTAAAGCTCCTGCAAAATACTCTACTTCTTTTTCTTCTTCATCTGTTATTCTATACATTATGTCTATGTGTAATTCTTCTGATTGTAGTTCTTTTCTATTCAAAAAAAAGTGACCCAATTCATGTGCTAGTGTAAATCTTTGTTGATTAAGACTTAACTTTTTATTAAGAGCAATTATAAAACTATCTGATTTCGAATCATATCTAATTATTCCCATTATATTGTCATTTGGCATATCCATTTTGTATACATTTATATTATTGTTCTTAGCAATAGCTATAATATCAGCAGGAATTTTATATATGTCATTTTTTATTAATATTTCTTCTGTCATCTTTTCTATTTTTTCATCCATATTCATTCTCCTCGCTATATTATATTATGCAATTACTATATTATTTCACTTGCATTATATATGTTATACAGTATTTTTTCAATAGTTGTTGTCGAAATTTGCTATTTACAAATAAAATCTTTCATTATCACATATTGTTTTATTCACTATATTCTGTTATTAACTTTTCTGATTAGAATATTTAAGTATAAAAAAAATACAGAGGTTTCTTATTTCCTCTGCTTATGTATTTTTTCATTTTTTATTCTTGTTCTGGCGCTCCCCCTTGAGCTAGCATTTTATTGCTCGTCGCTGTGCAATAATTCAGGCGCTCCAACTGGACATACATTTGCACATGTTCCACATTCGATGCAAGCTTCTTTGTTAATTTCATAATGTTCATTTCCTTGTGAAATACATTCAACTGGACATCCTGCTGCACAAGCTCCACAACTTACGCATTTATCAGTAATTTTATAAGCCATTAAAAACACCTCCCTTTAGTTATTTTATATTATAACAACCTTTTTACTACTTTTGCAATATTTTTTTTCACTTGTTTTTCGTTAATATTTATTAGTTTTCTATTTTTCATTATAATTTTTCCATCAATTATAACTGTATCAACATCTGCACCATTTGCTGAATAAACTAAATTTGTACATAAATCATTTTCTGGATATAGATGTGTTTTATCTGTATTTATGATTATCATATCAGCCTTTTTTCCTACTTCAATTGTTCCAATTTCATTTTCTAGGCCTAATACTCTTGCACCTTCTATTGTTGACATTTTTAATATTTCATAAGCATTTATTGCTGTTGGCTCCATTGTATTAATTTTTTGTAAATATGCAGCTGTTTTCATTTCTTCAAACATGTCTAATGTTGTTGTACTTCCTATTCCGTCTGTTCCAATTCCTACATTTATACCGTTTTTTCTAAGCTTAGTAACATCACATATTCCAGATGATAATTTACAATTGCTAATTGGATTATGTGATATTCCACCTTTAATTTTCTTTAATATTTCTAAATCAGAATCAGAAATATAAATACCGTGTGCTAAAACAACTGGAACATCAAATGCATGCAAATCATTTAAATATTCTGTACCTGTTTTATCATATCTTTCTCTAATAATTTTTTCTTCTTGTAATGTTTCTGATAAATGTATATGTAATCCTGTATTTAATTCTTTTGCTAAATCAACGCATAATTTCATTGTATCTGGATTGCATGAATATGGTGCATGTGCTGATACATAAATTTTTATTCTGCTATTTTCTTTATTATATTTTTTATGATATTCTCTTGTTCTTTCGATCTTATCTTTTATTGAAGTATCTGTTATACACCAAGCTATAACTCCTCTAAGTCCAGATTCTTCAACAGCTTCTATTGTTTTGTCCATTCCAAAATACATATCATTAAAAGTTGTTGTTCCTGTTTTTATTAATTCTATGCATGATAGAAAAGAATTCCAATATATATCATCTGGTCTTAATTTATCTTCAACTGGAAAAATTGCATTTTCTAACCAATCCATTAATTTTTGGTCATCTTTATAACCTCTAAAAATGCTCATTGCCAAATGTGTATGTGTATTCACTAAACCTGGCATTATTACATTTTCTTTTGCATCAATAATTTGATCTGCTTCATCTTCAATGTTTTCTTCTATTTTGCTAATTAAATTTTCATCTATAAGTATATCTGTTTTTCGTACATTAGGTGTACTTCCTATCATATCTAGTAGTGTAGCATTTTTAATAAGTGTTTTCATTTTTTCTTCTCCTTAAAAAGTTATATGTTTTCATCAGTATTTTTACTATCAATTTCTTCAAGTTTTTCTAATTTTTCTAATTCTTTTAGATCTTCCTGATTTTCAACATCTAACTTATCCTCATCTTCTGCATCTTTTATAATTTTAATATCTTTTGCATTAAATCTTTTATAATATGTGTCTTCACCATCATTTAGTTTAACTTTAACAATTTCTTTTAAGGTTTCTATTCCACATACTTCTCCTTCGCCTTCTTCAGTGTCTACTATCGCACCTATTTTAGGAAGCCTACTTAATTTCTCCTCATACACATTTTGTTCATATTTTAAACAACACATTAGTCTTCCACAACATCCTGATATTTTTGATGGATTTAATGAAATATTTTGTTCTTTTGCCATTTTTATTGATACCGTTTCAAAGTTTCCTAAAAATGCACAACAACATAATTCTCTTCCACAAGCACCATTTCCGCCTATTCTTCTTATTTCATCTCTTACACCTATCTGTCGTAATTCTATCCTTGTTTTAAATATTGCAGCTAAATCTTTTACTAATTCTCTAAAATCAATTCTTCCATCAGCTGTAAAATAAAAGATTAATTTGCTTCCATCAAATTTATATTCAGCATCCACCAATTTCATATCTAATTTATGTTTTTCTATTTTTTCTTGACATACTTTTAAAGCATCATCTTCTTTTTCTTTGTATTCGTAATAAGATTTTGTGTCTTTTGGTGTTGCAACTCTAATAACTTTTTTTAAAGGACTAGTTAAACTTTCTTCTTGTACATCTTTATTTCCTATTATTATTTCTCCGTATTCATCTCCTAGAGCGGTTTCAACAATTACTTTGTCTCCTTGTGATAATTCCAATCCGTTAGGGTCAAAATAATATGTTTTTCCTGGCTTTTTAAATTTAATCCCCACTATTGTCTTCATTAACTTCCTCCCACAATTTAAATAGCATATTATCAATACTCATATCAAAATTACAATTAGATTTAAGTCTATTTATTGTTTGTTGTACTATATTCATGCAATTTAAATAATGTATATTTCTATTTTTTTGTCCATAATTAAACAGTAAGACATTTATATATTCTAACATTTCATTTATATATTCTTTGTCAAAAATCTTTTTTGATTCTGTAAAAAATACTAATTTATCAATGTTTTCTATAGAATTTATAAATTCTTCAAGCTGATTATATGTATCTTTTTTTTCTAATATTCTTAATGCCTTCCCTGCACTTCCATCAAATAGTTCATACATGTCTGTCGAAATTTCTGTACTTATATTCTTTTCTTTTGTAATTTGAAATATTTCTTCATTACTTAATTTTTCAAAAACAATTTTTGTGCATCTTGATTTAATAGTATTTAGTATCAAATCTGTATTTGATGCTATTAAGATAATAACTATATATTCTGGTGGTTCTTCTAAAGTCTTTAGTAAACTATTTTGTGCTTCTTTTGTCATTTTATCAGAGTCATTTATGATATAAACTTTTTTTTCAGATAATATTGGTTTTTCATAAACAGTTTGTATCATTTCTCTTATTGTATTTATTTTTATATTTTCGCCTTCTTCATTGATAATTTGAAAATCTGGATGATTATTTGTTTCAAAACATATACATGATTTGCAATTACATTCTTCATTTTTGGTCAAACATAAAATATTTTTTGCAAACTCGAATGCAATTTCTTTTTTTCCAATTCCATCTTCGCCTAAAAATAGATAACTATGTAATGTATTTTTATTTAGAACAATATTTTTTAGTTCTTGTCTTATTTTTAAATTGCCTTTTATCTTATTATTCATATTTCCCCATTATCATTTTATTTTTTATCTGGATTTCCAAATTTATTTAAAGGCCAAAATCTAAAAGCTACTTTTCCTTCTATTTTATCTATTGGAACACATCCAAAAGCTCTACAATCTGTGCTTTGTGCTCTGTTATCTCCCATTGCAAATATATATCCATCTGGAACAATTAAATCTACAAATGGTCCATCTTGTGGTGTTTTTACTGAAGAATCTAAATATGGTTCATTATATTCTTCTCCATTTATATAAACTTTATCGTCTTTTATCTGAATATGTTCTCCTGGTAATCCAATAACTCTTTTTATATAGCTTGTTTTTCCCCATTCAAGAACATAATAAACAAATTTTCCCCAAATATTTTTAGGTTCATTTTCATATATTGCAACAGGGTTTGCCAAATCTACATCATCTGTGCTTCTTTGAATAACACTAGGAGCTTCAAATGTAATTATCTCTCCTCTTTTTATGTTGCTGTGAAATGTTATTGGTATTCTATTTAATATTAATCTTTCATTTGGCATTAATGTTGGATACATTGAGCGTTGTTGCACTATTGTTGGTGTACCTATAAAATATCTTACAACTAACGCAAGTGCTATAGCTATTAATATGCAATATACCCATTCTAAAATATTTTTTACTTTTGGATTCAATTTTCTCGCCTCTCTATAATAATTTTACTGTATATCGTTTTCTTCATTCTTTTTAGTTGGTATCCTTATTACTACTTCTGTTCCTTTTCCTAATTCACTATTTATATTTATTTTCGCATTATTTTTTTCTAAAATTTCCTTTGCTATTGATAAGCCTAATCCTGTTCCTCCCATTTCTCTTGTACGTGCTTTATCAACTCTGTAAAATCTATCAAATACTCTATCTAAGTCTTCTTCAGGTATTCCTATTCCATTGTCTATTACTTTAATATATGCATCATTATATACAAATCCAACATATATTTTTATTTCTCCATTTTCTGGAGTATATTTTATTGCATTTGTTAAAATATTTGTAACAACTCTTTCAATTCCTGCTTTATCTGCTGTTACCAAAGGAACATCTGCTGTCACAAAGCATTCTGCTTTTTGATTTTTTTGTTCTATTTCAAAAGATAAGTTATCATATGCATTTTTTACAAGTTCACCTAAATCAAATTCTTCTGAACGATTTTTTATCATATCAGCATCATATCTTGATAATGTTAATAAGTCACTAACTAGGACTGACATTCTATTTGCTTGTGTTGATATTCTTTTTAGAAATTTCTTTGTTGTTTCTTCATCACAATCATCTTCTAACAAAGTGTCTGCATATCCCATTATAGATGTAATTGGTGTTTTTAGTTCATGTGATACATCTGCAACAAATTCAGTTCTCATTGTATCAAGTTTTACATGTTCTGTTATATCTTGTATAACTACAATTGCTCCGCCAGGTCTTTCAGCTTCATCGCTAAAAGCAGCAAAAAATAAATCTAGTGTTTTTTCTCCAACAGAAATTCTTTCATGTGTTGAAGTCCAACTTTCTAAATATATAATTTTTTCAAGATTTATATCAACATCTAATTTATCAAATATCTCATCAAATGTTTTTTCACTTCCATCTAGTCCAAATAGTTTGTCTGCTGCATTATTTTTATGTATTATTTCTCCATTTATATTAAATGCAAGAATTCCATCATTCATGTGTAGTAAAATTGTTTCTATTTGCTTTTTCTGTCTTGACACTTCTTTAAGATTTTCATTTAATTCATTATGCATCATGCTAAAAGCTTTAGCTAATTCATCTACTTCTGTTTTATTTTTTCCTTCATCTAAATATTTAATTTGATATTGTCCACCTTTTGCTGCAACTTCTGCACTTTTAGTTAATTTAGATATTGGCTCAAGTATTGTTTTGGCTACAAATATTCCGACTAATATAGATATTATTGTGAATGTTATTATCAATATTATTGTTATCATTTGTTGTTGATGTATTTGAGTTTGTATAGTATTAACAATTTCTTCATTTCCTACTATTTCTGTTGTTACCCTTTGTAGTTCAACTGTAAAAATCACTCCTTGAACCGCAAGCATAAATATTCCTAATATCATAAATATTAAGACTATCTTTATTTGTATACTTTTTAACATCATTTTCTCCTACGCGAGCGTTTCACTTATTATATCATTATTTGGTGAATTTTCAAGTGTTTATTCAAGTTGTAATGCATATGTAACAACATTTCAGTTGTTTTTTATATCTATTAAATTATTATTACTTTTTATATTTTCTCTTGACTTTTTAAATTGACTTTATGTCAACTTCATGTTATAATTACTTTGCAATTTTTAACCTATACATTGGCAACTTTGCCAACAATTCAGAAAGGGGTATCAGTATGAAAATGAGAAAACGGTTACTTACAGTAGTTTGCTTTTTCCTGACATTTATGCTTATTGGAATAGCATTAATCCCAGCTTCAGCTGCAACCGTGATCGGTTCTATAAGTCTCTCGGTTGAAGAAAATGACTGGAATCGGACAACAAACCCGAACATCACCGTTAACGCCAAAGGATATACTATAGGCGATGTTTCCTGGAGTGAACATGTTTCCGAATGTGAGCCTGCTGACTACATTTATGGAACTTTTACTCTGTTCACAGACAACGGATATGCTTTTTTAGACAATATTCAAGAAAGTTCTATATCTATTGCCAATGGCTCTTTAAATTCCTTCGATTATACTGATAATGGAAATATTTGTATTACTATCATGTATCAAGTCAGAGGAATTGCAGAAAAACCATATGATTTGTACTGGGACAATGGAGTAGCTAAATGGTCTTGTTCTAGTGATAAAGTAAATTTTGAGCTAAGAATTTGCAACGATAAAAATGATGCTAATGGCATGGTTGTGGCTCAAGACATATCTTCATGTGAATATGACCTATCAGCTTACGTCTATGGCAGTGATTATATTACTTTTAAAGTACGTGCCACTCCTAAGCCGCAGTATAAAGGAATAATTAGCTCATCTGATTATGCTGAATCATATGAATATTTCAAAGGAAGTCTTTTTCCAGACATCAGTCCTTATAATCCATCAGAAAATGGTTGGAAACATATTGGTGATGATTGGTATTTTTGGCAAGATGGTGAATTCCTACATGGCCAGTATTACGTAATTGATGATAAGGTTTTCGGTTTTCGCAATGATGGAACAATGATTACTGACTGGTATCATGCTTCTAATGGCTACTGGTTCTTTTTCCAATCTAATGGAGTCATGCTAAAAGACTCCTGGCACTGGGATGGCTCGAACTGGTATTATCTTACTCCAGAAGGCACGATGCAAACTGGTTGGCTCCAATTGGATGGCAATTGGTACTATTTCGATCTAACTGATGGATCTATGTACACTGGATGGAACTTTGTAGAAGGAGAAGAACGTCACTTTGATTCTGACGGTGTATTGATCGAATGAGGTAAAAAACAATAGCGCGCAATATGTAATCTGCAAAAAGAAAAAAATATCATGAATTGTCCGCATCTTTGTTTGTCCTCGGGAAATTGTTTTACAGTTTTTCTGTGGAATGCTTTATCTTACAGGAAATTCGGAGAAATTTCATATAAGACTAAAAAGGGGGCCCTTGATTTTTTTAGGGGCCCCTCCCCTTTATATTTTTTTATATTTATGAAATCCATAACAAAAGTGGACAATATATAATCTGCAAAAGGAAAAATTATTCTAAATTGTCCGCGTCTTTGTTCTATGCGCCAAATTTTTGTTAAAAAATTTGTGTGCAATTTGGGCGAAGCCTTTATCTAATAGGAAATGCGCAGCACTTTCCTATTAGATAAAAAAAGAACTTTAAGATTTCTCTCAAAGTTCTTTATACTTGTTTATAAACTATTATTATTGTTTATCTCCTATAACATAATATCCTACTCCTCTTTTTGTTACTAAGATCTTAGGATTTGCTTTATCTTTTTCTATTTTATCTCTTATTCTATTTACAGTAACATCAACAGTACGAATTGCTCCTACATAGTCATCATAGCCCCAAACTTTTTTAAGCAAAGTTTCTCTTGTTACAACTTCTCCTGGTTGTGTAGACAAATATTTTAATACTTCAAATTCTTTTATTGTTAAATCTACGACTTCTCCTTTAACTCTTGCTTCAACTTTCTTTAAATCTAATGTCAAATCTCCTACTGTTATTATGCTTCCTTCATTTTCAGAATTTTCACCTTTTAATTCTGCTTGTGCAACTAAATCTGCTTTACGTAAATTTGCTTTTATTCTTGCCATAACTTCTCTGTGTTGGAATGGTTTAGTAATATAGTCATCAGCTCCCATTTCTAAACCTACAACTTTATCTAATTCTGTATCTTTTGCAGATATCATTAATATTGGTACATTTAGTGAATATCTTATCCTTTTGCATACACTAATTCCATCCATCTTTGGTAACATGACATCTAGTAAGATTAAATCTGGTTTTTCTTTTAGTGCCATTTCGACAGCTGTAACACCATCATATGCTTGTAATGTATCATAGCCTTCTTTTTGTAAGTGATATACTAATAAATCTACTATACTTTCTTCATCATCAACTACTAATATAGTTTTACGATTAAAATCTTTTCCAATATCTACTTCTTCCACAAGGATACCCCTTTCTTTTCTTTTCTATATCCTATTTTATATCACAAAGGTAATTTTTGTACAAGTTTTTTTTCGTTTTTTTTACATTTTTATCTCAATATTTATAATTTTATTTTCATCTTGTAATTCAATATAATTTTTTTCTGTTTTTTTGCCATTAATTAATACTTCTATCTCATCATTTTCATGTCCATTATTAATTTTTATATTATATAAGTTTGTTTTATATTTATATTGAATTTCATAATTTTCCCATGTTTTTGATGGAATTTCTGGTAAAAATAATTTCTTTCCTTTCCTTTTGATTCCTAAAATATCTTCTAAACATACTTTATAATACCAACTACTAGAACCTGTATACCAACTCCATCCTCCTCTTCCAACCATATATTGATTGCTATATATATCACCTGGTAACACATATGGTTCTATTTTATATCTCATTGATTTTTCCATTGTTTCTGCATGTGTTATTGGATTTATCATTTCTGCATACTTTATGGCTTCGTCTATCATTCCAATTTTGGCAAATGCCATAATTAACCATATTGCTGCATGTGTATATTGTCCACCATTTTCTCTTACTCCAGCAGGATATTTTTTTATATAACCTGGATTTATTTCTCCATCTTTGAATGGTGGTGTTAATAGTTTTATAATTTGATTTTCTTCATCTATTAAATATTTTTTTGCCGATTCTAATGCAATGTATTTTTTATCATTATCTCCTGCTTCTGAAATAATTGCCCAACTTTGTGCTAAACTATCAATCTTGCATTCTTTATTACCACTACTTCCAATTACTTTTCCATCATCTGTTATAGCTCTTTTATACCATGCTCCATCCCATCCAGTTTTATTTAATACTTTTTTCAAATCTTTTTTTATTCGTGTAAACTTTTCTTTTGTCTGATTATCTTTTTTATATTCTAAAACTTTTTCCCATCTGTTTAAAATATCATATAGAAAAAAGCCTAACCATATGCTTTCACCTTTTTCTTTATGACCTATTAGATTAAATCCGTCATTCCAGTCCCCTGTTCCTATTTTTGGTAATCCGTTTTCTCCAAAGTCTAATGATTTATTTATTGCTCTCATGCAATGTTTGAATATGCTTTCTTTATCTTTTGTATATTCAAATTTATCATATCTTTCTTTTTCCCCATCTAGTAATATTCCTTTTGAATATTGCACTTCTTTTTCTAGTATATTCCAATCTTCTGTAAATTCTATATACTCTAAAACACTATATGGTAGCCATAATAAATCATCTGATATTTTTGTTCTTATTCCTGTTTTATTTTCTTTATGCCACCAGTGCATTACATCTCCTTCAATGAATTGATGTTTAGCTGCTTCTATGATTTGTTTTTCTAAAATTGCCTCATCTACCCATTTCATTCCAATTGAGTCTTGAAGTTGATCCCTAAAGCCTAATGCTCCACCTGATTGATAAAATCCTGTTTTAGCATTTATTCTGCTTGTAATTGTTTGATATACTAGCCATTTATTCATATATATATTTATTTTTTCTGATGGAGTTCTTACCTTTATATTTCCTGTTTTTTCATTCCAATATCTATCAACATTTTCTATTTCTTCTTCAATTATATTATTTTCTAAATATTTTTCAGCATCTTTTCCAAAAATGATATTTATTTTTTTCTTTTCATATTCTTCTAGATCAACTGGTATTTGTAAAATTAGTTCATTTCCCTGTGATATATTTCCTGCATTTTCTAATTCTTTTTTGTTAATCCCTATTGGGTTCATTTCATTATCAAAAAATTCATTTTTATTATTTGTATAAGATTTAATTGGTGTATCTGATGTTATTTTTATTTTATCTGGAAACTCTGTTTTACAAATATTTTCTAATATAATAAAATTGTTTTCTTTTGTTGTCCTTATTTTGCCTAAGCCTTTTTCCTTTGTTTCACTCATGCATAAATTTATGACATAATATAGCATTATTCTTCTTTTATTGGGCAATTTATTTTTTATTGTTATATGATTTATTTTACTTTCTCCATCAATAGGTATAAATATTTTATTTTCTTGTATTAAATCATTATTTATTTGTGTAAATTTAGTGTATCCTTGACCATAAGTTACATGATATGAGTTCTTATTGGCATCACTTCCAAGTTTCCAATATTGTTTTTCATCAATATCTTTTAATAAAATAGTCTCTGTAGGGAAATCTTGTATAGCATCATTTTCCCATGTTGTAATTCTAAATAATCTACAATTATTAAACCATGTATATCCTCCAGAATTTTCTGTTATTACTGTTCCTATTTTTCCATTTGATATAATATTACTCCATGCTCGAGGTGGTAATTTTCCATTTTCAACTGTTATTAAATATTCTTTATCTTTAAATCCACCATAAGAATTGTCAAATATTAATTCTTCTTTTTCGACATCATCATTTTTACTATTTTCTTCATATTCTTTGTTAATAATTTCTTTATTGCTATCCTCCATTTCTTCTAAATTACTTTTAACATCTCCAATATCTCCATAAAAATTAATGCAGGATATTGCTTTTATTATTTCAATGTCATGTTTTGTTAGTTCAGTTTTATTAAATACAAAAATTTGATTATTTCTCAAGTATTCTAATCTACGATTTTTTATGCTTTCATTTATTTCGTCTTTTACAAATGTTTCATAACTCATTTTTTCATTATTTAAAATGCACAGATCTATTTTTATATTTTTAACATTGAAAAATTCAATTGTTTCTAGTAATTCATCAATTAAATGTATTTCTTCAGTATTTTTTATTTCTACCAATATTATTGGGTTATCACCTGATATTCCAAACTTCCACACATCTTCTATCTTATAATCTATATTAATATTTTTAGGTAAATCTTTTTCTAGACAATGTCCTAAAATTCTTTGATTGTTTTCAATACGATTACCATTTATCTCTAAAAATTTAATTTCTTCTTCACTTTTAGCCTTTGATAACTCTAGCTCTTTGCTTGCTTTTTCTACATTCATATTTTCAATTTCTGATATTAGTTGTTCTTTTTCTTCAGATACATACATAAGTAAGTCTATTTTATTTTTTTCTTTTGGTTGAATTTCAATTTTAGTCTTAATTGCTACAATTGGTTCTACTACTTCCTTTATTTCATTTGAAAAATTATTAGATTTTGTAACAGATATAGGATTTTTTTGATTTCTGCCCCAAAATTTTTCTTTTTCTATTTCAATTTCAGTTTCTGTTCCTTCTTGTGTTAATAATTTCATTCCTAAATATATTTCTTTATCTTTTATTTTTCTTGACACAATTAGTATTTGTTTTTCTTCTATATATTCAAATTTTAAAAACATGTTATTATATATTGGATGTGCTATATCGTCTCTTACATCAGATAATATTGGCTCTAGAAAACTATATATTTCTAAACTCTCTGGTAAAATTCCATTATTTTTTATTGTTAATTCCCTAATTTCAGCTTCTCCATTTGATAGTAAGAAAACTTTCATTGTTGTTTCAATATTTTCTTGTTTTTGAATAAATTCTTCTTTATATTGTGTAAATTTTATTTCATTACTCTCAAATGTACTCCATATTTTTTGATTTCTAATATTTTTTATAAAAAAACCAATTCCTTCTTTTTCATCATTTCTATTTTTAAATCTATTAATTTGAATATTTTTATATTTGCTATATCCTCTTCCTGTTGTGTCAATTACATTTGTATAATTATCACTTGATATGACATTTATTCTTCTATAATTATTTTGTTTTTCATAGCAAATTTCTTTATCCTCAAATTTATTAATATATTTACCTTTTATTGTTTTGTTTGTTCTTTCTTTTGATAATACTACTGTTTCTGGCATTCTCTCGTTTAATAGTATTTCAATTGCTTTTATTTCTGGATTTTTCATGAATCTTTTGGCTAATATATTATTATTTAAAACATTATTAATTGAATTTAATATTAGTCCTTGATGATGTGCCATAAATGTTTTTACAGGTTGTTCTTTATTTTCAGAATCTAGTCTTTCTTTAGTAAAATCTAGTGAATCATAAAATCCATATTTTCCTCTCATATCAAATTTTTCTATTTCTTTTAAATTTCTTATGCCTTCTTCTATTCCATATTCTAAAAATAAAAATGTACTATATGGGGATACTACAAGTTCTTCTTCCAATCCTCTTTTTAATCCTAATGTTGGAATTCCAAAAGCTTTATACTGATAATTACTTTGTAAATCTTTTAAAGAATATGCTGACTCTGAAATTCCCCATGGAATATTGTTTTTCCTTGCATAATCTATTTGGCTGATTTTAGCAAATCTACAAGATTCATCAATTAAACTGCCTTGTGGCACTTTCATAATTAAATTTGGCATTAAATATTCAAATGCTGTTCCTGACCATGATATTAATCCCTTATACCCATCTGTTGCTGTTAATGTTCTACTCAAATTTATCCAGTGCTTATATTTAATATCTTTTTTGGCTATAGCAACAAAACTTGTTTGTCTAGCTTCTGAGGCTAAAAAATCATAATATGAATCACTCAATTTATCATTTTCTATGTCAAATCCTATTGAAAATAATCTATTTTTGTAATTATATAATGTGCTAAAATCAGTGTTATCAATTAATTTATCAACTTTTTTTACAATCCCATTTTCGAGATTTTTTGAAATAAGAAAACTTTTTAATATATACAAATATCCGATGAAATTTCCACTATCAACAGTTGAAACATATCTAGGTGTAAGTGGTTTTAATGTTTTTATATTGTACCAATTATATAAATGTCCATTCCATTTTTCTAATTTTGAAATAATTTCTAATATGTTTTCTATTGCATGAATTGCTTGTTCTAAATTAATAAAATTCAAATCATATGCTGAAATTATAGATATTAATTCTAATCCTATATTGGTTGATGACGTTCTGTTTACAAATACATTTTTCCTATTAATTTGATAGTTATCTGGAACTAAAAAATTATTTTCTGGCTTACACGTTTCTTCAAAATATTTCCACGTCTGTTTTGCAACATCTAATAAATATTTTTTATTCTTTTCAGATATTTTCATTTCAATTTTTGAATTTTTACTTATTTCCCATGCTATATATGGTCCTAAAATCCATATTGTTCCTATAATCATTGCAAATGGATTTAATAATCCAAACATAAAAATCCCAAAAATAATATTGGCTGACATTCTTTTGCAATAATATTCTAAAGAATTCGACATGCTTTTATCTACAGCATCTGAAGTTTTCCATTCTAATAAATTTTTACTTTTTCTTAGCCTATATAATGTTTTTACTATTGCTATAGTTGAATTCATCAAATTTGTTGGTAAAAAAGTAAACTCTAAGGCATTTCTTAATAAGCTTCCTCGTATACCTGAAATGTTTTTATAGAATTTTTTATAAGCATATATTTTCTCCCCTGAAATACTTTTTTTAAATAATATTTTATTTATTACTTCAAGTATTGTTGTAATAAAGATTGAAATAAGTGTTATTATGCTTAATAACACACTATTTTTCCATATTGATAAAATTATCAATATGGCTTGACTAATTGGAAGTATACTTCTTCTTAAATTATCAAAGATTTTAAATTTGCTAAGTTTATTTATAGGATTTTTTATATTATTAACTCTATCTTCTAGCCATCCAGAAATTTGCCAGTCTCCTCTTATCCATCTATTTTCTCTTTCTAAATAAGATAAATACTTTGTTGGAAACGTATCTAAAAGAACTACATCTGTCAATAGCCCACATCTTAAATAGTTTCCTTCTAGTAAATCATGACTTAAAATTCTGTTTTCAGGTAATTTGTCTTTAATTAATTCTTGATAAATGTTTAAATCATAAATTCCTTTTCCTGCAAAAATTCCTTCTTTAAAGCAATCTTGATAAATATCTGATATTGCATTTGTATAAAAATCCACTCCTGGGTTACATGCAAATATCTTTGTAAACATCGTTTTTTGAGAATCTTCTAGCTTTATTCCAATTCGTGGTTGCATTATTCCATATCCTATTTTTACTGCGTTGTCTTCAATTATTGGTTGATTTAATATATGACTCATTGCTCCAATTAGTTTTTGTGCAGAATCTAATATTAAATTTGTGTCTGAATCTAGAGTTATTACATATTTTATTTTTTCTTTAAAATTTTCTAATGTATTACAAATAAAATCAGTGTTATTTTGGGTTATTAATACATCATTGAATTGTATTAATAATCCTCTTTTTCTCTCCCATCCTAAGAATTTTCCTTCATTTGGATTCCATCTTCTTTTTCTATACATGAAATTAAATTTATTGTCTGAATTATATTTTTTATTTAATTTTTCAATTTCTTTTTTTCCACATAATATTAATTTTTTATCTTCTTTTTCCACTTCTTTTTCAGAAGTTGTGCAATCTCCTAATATAGTAAAATATAAATTTTCATCCTGATTTGCTAAATGGTATACTTCAATTTTTTGTATTATTTCTTTTATTTTTTCTTCTGAATCTATAATTGTTGGTATTATAACCATAGTTTTATTTTCTTTGCCTATTCCATCTTCAAAATTTATCTTAGGCAATTTTTGTGCCTTTACGACTTTACTTAAAATATAATTAATTATCTTTATTACTATTTCATAAACTGGTATATATAGTACAATAAATATTATTATATTAATTAATGTGTTTTGATTTATATTCAAAGTTATTAAAAAATCAATTATTGCTGATAATATAAATATTGACATGATATATAATGTTGGTTTTATCTTTCTAGGTCTTCTTACTCTTTTTTCAGTAATTTTTTCTTTTAATTCGTATTTTCCTTCGTCTATTAAATAATATCCAACATGTGATTTTCTTTTGTCTATAAGTTCTTCACTATTTTTATACCTGCTAGCTAATTTTAAAATTTCTTCAGAAATATAAATTTCTGATATTTTTAATTTATTTGAAAGTTTCTTAATTTCATCTCTATAAAGTTCTTTTGTATCTTCTGTCATATTTTTGAATACACCACATGGATCTTCGTTTAGTAGTTCTTCTGTTTTATTAGTTTTTTCAAAAACTTTCTGAAAATTAATTCTATTTATAGTTTTTATGCTTGTTATGCAGCTTCCTATTTTTATTTTTAGAGTTGCTACATATAAATGTTCTTTTTTTACTATCTCATCAGTCTTAAATCCTAATTTGTTAACTTGTTTTTCAAGTATTTCTATATATAAATTTCCTTTTTTTCCAATTCTTCTTAACTTATACAACATATATTCTATGAATGAATAATTTACATCTTTTATTTTTAAGCTATTATTATTTTTAAATTTTTTTCTGAATCGTAATTCTTTATTTTCTCGTAATTCAATTAATCTTTCAAAAATGTTTTCTACTTTGTATTTTTGAATTTGCGAATAATATATTCTTTCACAAATATCTGCTATTGTTTGAATTATTGAAATTTGAATAAATATTCCTATATTCCATATTTCTTCCATTGATAATATTTTTCTTGTTTGATAACTTTTCAATGCATTTATTATATTTTCTTCACTTATTGAATCATCACTAAATGCTGTAATTTCACTTGCTAAAACATATATTCTTGCAAATCCTTTATATTTTCCTGTTGCCAATCCTGGTAATTTTATATATTTTTTTAAATTCATATTTTTTTCAATGTTTTTTATTGTTTCTTCGATTATATAGAAATTATCTAAAAGCCATTCACCTGCAGAATGAATTTTTATTCCTAACTTTAAATGTTCGTTTAACATTTCATATGTTTTTAAAATATTTCGATAATTCGTTCTTAATTTTTCTATTGGATACGTTAGTTTTTCTGAATTCTTACTTATAACATGTTCTTCTGCTATTTGTATTAAATATTTTTCTAATTGTTCTTTTTCTAAATTTGTACCTTTTATATTTAAATACTTATGCTTTTCCATTGGAAATTTTTTCTCTCCTTGTATTTTAGTTTTATTGCTATTTTTTCCAACTTGTGAATATATATGCAAAAAGAATGGCCATTTTATTGGTCATTCTTTTTTTATATAATAGGAAAGTGCATTTCCTATTCTTCGCCAAATTTGGCGCTTAGAACAAATACGCGGACAATTCAAGATATTTTTTTCTTTTGCAGATTATATATTGTCCGCTTTGTTCTAATATTAAAGTTTTAAAATTTTCTATTATATAAATTTTATTTTTTTGATGCAATTTTCTTTTTAATTATTATAATTCCTACTGCTAATATTGTTCCAGTTACTATAAGTATAATTGGTAGATATGTTCTCTTATAATAATCTCTTAATGAAATACCATTTGGTTCTGAAATTGTTATAAAGTTTGGAGCATCTGTATCACGTTCTCCATTTAGATGTAATATTGTTCCAGTTACTTCTGTTTCTTTTGCTCCTGTGTAACTTGTTAATATTGCTCCTTTTTCATATCCACTAGCTGCTATATATTCTCCTCTTGCAATTTCTGCATTTCCAGGTACAGCTAATTCATCTCTTCTACCTACTGGGTTTGAGTACACTAAAATTTCAGCAATATTATTATAAACATCATTTTTAGATGTATTTTCAGATAATTGTTTTGAAACTATAAGTCTTATTTCTCCTGAAGAATTTTTGTTTAGCTCACTGCTAGCAGATGATGGTACTAATTTTCCAGCTACACTCGGATTGTAATTTTCATCTTCTGAAATTAATATGTTATTTTTGCTTGTTGCTATGTAAGGTCTTTGTTTTGCGTCAGCTAATATTTGTTCACCATTTAGTGTTGTATAAACTTTTTCATCAAGTAATTTTCCATCTTTTAAGTCTTGTAATGAGATTGTTTTCCAACTACCATTTTCTA
Organism: uncultured Clostridia bacterium; assembly: GCA_947588885.1. Lineage (GTDB taxonomy): Bacteria > Bacillota > Clostridia > TANB77 > CAG-508 > UMGS1994. Next base: position 18,550 of record CANQAH010000005.1, on the reverse strand, counting down.
TTAGTGAATTTTCTTCTTCTGGTGCAGAAACATCATTATCAATATAATCAATAATTTTTTCTATTTTTGTTTCAACAATTTTATCTGTATCATTATTTTTATTATTGTAATAATTTAGTCCTACATATTTACCATATTCAATGAATTCGCCAGATACGTACGCATCAGATTTTTCGAGTTCTTCTACTTTTTCTAATATTTCTTCTGATGTATTAAATTCTTCAAGTTCTCCTGTCCAATCCACCTCTGAATTATTAGTAACTTTTATTGTATATTGAATTTTTAATGTTGTACCATTTAAAAAGGCTGATTCTGCGTTAATATATTCTAAACCTTGAATATTTGGAAGTTCATTTACGTGTGTCAATTTTCCTAAGTTTTGAGAATCTGATTTTTCTTTATTAACTGTTCCATCTTCATTGTATACTACATATAAAATTCTTTCATTGCCATCATTTTTATATAGTGATATGTTGGCAATTTTCTTTTCTAATTCTAGCACTGTTCCTGATCTTTTTTCTAAACCAAAGTCAATATTTTTAACAACATATGTAAGTTCATCTAGTCCATTAACTTTGCGAACTGTTCCATAATCTATAAAATCTTGATGTTCTATTTCTATATTTAATTTTGCTGTATTAGCAACCATTTGTGTATTTTCAATTAATTTGTCATGATTTACTGATTGATCAGCAGATTCTAAAACTGTTCCTACATCATTATTTATTACTTTTGAATATGCAACAACTTTCATTCTTTGAAGTTCATAATCTCTTGCGTCTGAAACTCTCGTTTCATTTAATATAGTATTATTCTTTAAATCTTGCCATTCATTGTCTAATGTAGGTGTTCCATCTTCATTTACCATATTAGCTTGATATGCTGTATTTTTATAATCTTGTCCATTATATTTTATGCTAGCTTCGTTATTTCCATATTTAAATCTTACTACATAATTACCAGCTAATACACCTTTGAAATAATAACTTCCATTCTCATCAGTTTTTACATCTTTTAGTCTATAATCTTTCTTTTCATTTTCTGTTAAGCCATCAAAATCATCTTCTGACCAGATTTTCTCGTATTCTACACCATCTATTTGAATTTTTTCAACTAGTTGTACATCTATGTCAGAAATTCCTTTTTCTCCTTCATCCATTAATCCATTAGCTACTTTTTGGTTATATAACAAGTCAACTGCTTCTTGGTCATCCCAAACATTTCCGTTTATTTCTCTATTGTATGCATATAATTCAATGTCTGTTGCTGGTGCAGATTCTGTATCATCTTCATACCATTCTTTTACATTTCTATTTAAATCAATGTTTCCTGGTGCTGAATCTCTATCAATAATACCTGCAACTTTTCCATTTGGATAATATGTTGAATAATTTGCTATTTCAGCTACATTGTTTTTCTCTCCAAGTAATTCTGGTCTTTCAGTAGTTCCTATGTAACCATTTTTATCAACTTCAAATGTTATAAACATTTCTAATTGTTCACCAGCTGCAATTTTTTCACCTTTAAGTGATTCAATTGTTAATTTTTTATAATCATCATTTACATTTTTACCTGTATCATTACATGTAAATCTCTTCATTCCGTCAGACCAATATGTATATTCAGGTGTTTCATCAGATTTTACGATTCTATAATATGGACTTTCTGCAATTACTTTGTTTATTCTGTCTTGATTGTCATTTAATACATTTGCTGATATATCCTCATTTACAAATGTAAATGTAGAATCATAATAATCATCTATTTGATTAATTGTAGCATCTAATCCATTTAAAGCTTGGCTTTCATTATTTACAGCTAATCTATATGTTAAGAATACTCTTAAATCTGTTCCTGCTTTAATATTTTTTACAACATCTTCACTTGTTTTATATACTGTTGAACGATATTCATAATCTGAACTATATAAATCAATTTTATACCTTCCAATTTTGCAGGCTTCGATTTGTATTTCTAATGCTTCCTTATTTGCTTCATCTTCAACATCAACATATTTATTATATGTTTTTGTTATTTCTTTTTCGTTTACAATTATTTCTGCTTTATACAAATCTTTAAATATTGATAAGTCAGCTTCTTCTCTTTTCTTAACTCCTAGATTTATATGTAACATGTAATCATAAATTGTTTTATATGTTGTTGTCTTTCCTTTTTCATCTCTTACAACACTTAGTTCAATTACATCATCTGCTGTTTCGATAGAAATTTTATTATCTACTGGATAATAAATTCCAGAGTTTCCTGTTGTTGCACTCATTTTATATTGTTCAATAATATGTTCATTACTATCTAGAACTGTAAGTTTTGAATATCTTCTTGTATTTGGATTATTTGGTATTGAAAATTCTGTAGATGTATAATCTAAGTTTAATGTATTACTTCCATTTGTAGAATATCCTCTTGTATTTCCATTTCCATCTATAGCATTTCCACCATATACTTCAGTAAATTTCTTGTTATAAGTATCTCTTACTTCTTCATTTTCTGAAGCGATTGAATCGTTTTCATAACGTTTCTTCTCATTCTTTGATGCTTTTATAAATGCTTCCGCATTTCCATTAGATGTAGCTAAAGCTGGTGATGCTTCATAATGTTGTCCATCATATTTAAATTCAACATCATAAGATATATGGTATCCATTTTCTATCATATCCTCTGAACCAGGAACATTGATATTTGGTATTTTGTAATTACCATTACTATCTGTATATATTGGATATTTTAATTGTGTATTATTATCCTCATCATATATTTTTGCTAGTTCTCTTTTTACTATTGATCCTGAATTATTTTTATAAACTTTATAGATGTATACTTCTGCGTTTTTATATCCAACTTCACCGTTTTCTTTAACTCCATCTACAAAGTCAGGATTTTTCTTATCTGAAGGTGTGTCAATCCAAACTTGTCCTGCCATTGGTATAGTTAATTTGATGTATTCTTCCTCATCAATTGGAATTGGATTGAATGAAAATTCTGCTTTTTCATACCATCTTGCACCTACATAAACTTGAGCTAGTGGTTGTGATGTTTTTGGATCTAATCCTTTTAATTCTAACCAATATTCCCATTTTACTATATGGTTATGATAATATCCATGTGAGCATGATTTAGCTCCACCTGAGCAAATTAAATTTCCGTCATCATCATATTTTGCACTTGTATGATGTCCTCCACAAGCACAATCTGAAGCACCTTCATCGCACCAAATAGCTTTTGATTCAGGTTCCCATGTTGCTTTAAAATATTCACCTTTTAATTGAGTATATTCTCCACCAGCGTTCATGTATCTAAAGTTAAAATTTAAATCTTCAATATATCTCATTCCATCTATATAGTTTACTACTATATAAAATTCTTCACTGTTATGTGGGAAAGCAGCGTTATCGTTTTCATCTCTATCAGTATATTTAAAATACCATTCAGAACTGTCTACTACTCCTAAATTACTTACTAATGTTGCATCTGTAATGTTTGAAAAATCAACTGTTCCTCTTTCTGTTGTAACTGATTCTTCAGTATAATGTAATACAAAAGGTCCTATTAGATATTTTCCTTCATCTTCATCATAATAAGCTTTCGCTTTGTCATCTTCTCCTGAAATTTTATAATCAATTACAGGAACTGTTAATTTAGCTTTCTTTCCGTTAACTGTTACTTCTTTTTCTTCTGTAACAATTTTTCCATTTTCATCTCTTTTAGCAACTTTATTTATATATTCTTCAAATGCTTGTGCTTCTTTAAAGAATGGTGTTGATTGTACTTTACTTGAACTTCCACCAGCTGGAGTTTTCCACCATGCATATTGTACATATGTATATGGGAAAAATTCTCCACTATTTGTTATTTCAATATAATAATATTTTTCTGCTTCTTCATCATATATAACAAAATCTTTTGGCTCTCCTGTATCTTCATCTATGTTAACTCCATAAACTGTTTTATCTCCAATATTGTAGAAATATGCTTCTTGATCTAAGTCTCCGTCAAACTCCCTGTTTGTTACATTATAAAATGTACTTCCTTCTGAAGGTATGTTTTCAGAAGTTTCAGCTAAAATATATGCCTCCATTGGTGTAGCTATTTTCTTTTCTGATTCTGTATAGAATCCATATGTATTGCTCGTTACTGATGTGTATGGATTTGTAAAATTATCTGAAGTTATATCTCCACTTGCATTTTTAGTATCTTCAAATAATTTTTTACCAATATCTGCTTCTGTCAAATAAGGTTCTGCTTGTGATTTACCTCCGCTACTAACTATTGTTCTTGCTGCTCCATTTAATGTTATACCTTTACCACAACATAAGATATAAGGATCACTTATTAATGTATTATACTCTATGTATGGGAAACTTGGTGGTAATACACCATCTTCAGAAATCATTTCATTTGTTGATTGTCCTAAAACAATAGAACCTGCATATGCTAATAAAATGATTCCTATTATTGTTAGTATTGAAATAAATATATTTTTCATCCTTTTCATTAAAGCTACACCTCCTTTCTAAATTTTAGTTGGAGTTTTAATATTACTTTTTTCTTTTTCATTACAATTGCAGTTATAATTGTTGCTATTGCTATTATGATTGCAACTGAGAAATAAATTAATGTATCACCTGTTTCTACACCTATAATTAAATCAGCAGATGACATATCGTCTTCTTTAGCTTCTTTGTTGTTTGCTTCTGAATCATTATCTGCTATTCCTGCTTTATTGTAACTTTGAGCAATTTCTGCTTGATTGTTTACAATACCTGTATTTTCTTCAGTCATTGTTTTTACTAATATTAGTTTTACTTTTTTAGCCTCTCCTGGTTGAATTGGTGTATTTGCTAATTCTTCAGTGTAAAGATTTCCATCATTTCCTTTATACCAGTTTTTATTTAGTTCTGTGCTAAATTCTAAATCTGAAGGTACATAGTCTACAATATTTTTTGCATATCCTTCTATTTCTCCTTCATTTTTAATTGTAAATGTATATTCTACATAAACTTTTGCATCACTTAAATATTTTGCATTAATATCTACTTTAGCTAACTTTTCATCATTGAAGTCATAAGATTTTGTGCCATCTTTATGTTGAACAGTAACTTTTGTAATTGATTTTTCTAGTGCTAGATCAAATTTTGTTGCCTTTATTAATCCTATATCTATTCCAGATTTACTACCATTTTGAATTTTTATAATATCACTTGTTGCAACATCTTTATTTCCTTCTTTTACTGAAATAACATCAGAATTCATGTTATCTGCAATACTTTGTTTTTTATAATCTGTAAGTCCATATTTTATATTGTCATAATAGAAAATTACCTGATATTCTCCATTGTCTAAGTTCTCAAATTTATATTCGCCATCTAATGTTGTTACGTTTGTTGCTGTTGTTGTATTTGTTTCTGTATTTATAAGTTTGACTTCTATTCCAGATAATTTTTCTTCATTATTGTCTCTTACACCATTTTTATTTTCATCTAACCATGCTGTACCTGTTATTTCATATTTTTGTTTTATTTTTTCAGATACATTTGAATTATTATAATTTGCTTGTCCATTTGAATTTGGTGTTGTTCCTGAATTATTACTATTTGATGTATTTTCTGTTGAACCAGTTCTTTCAATTATATTTTCAATTGCATTTGTTTTTATTTGCGCAACGTCGGCCGCTTTTAAGTTAGCTACATTTGTAATTGTTTTTTGTTTTGAATCTATATCAGTAACTTTAGTTGTGATTTTAACTTCCATTTCATTATTTGGTTGTATACTTGTATATACTGTTGCATCTGAATTCTCTGTAACTACTTTAGACACTTCAATTCCATCAACAGTGTATACTAATTTTTTAATTTCCACTTCATCAGGTAATAAGTCATTTAATGCAACATCATTAGCTGCTACAGAACCTGTATTTTTAATATTGAAGATATATTCTATTTCGTCTCCAACTTTTACATACTTATTTGTTTGAGTTGAATTTTGATCTGCAACTAAATTTGGTCTACCTACTTCTATGTTAACTTGTCCTGCTTGATATTCTTCATCATTAGCTTTTATATTTGTTATCGTTGAAATTGTATCTTGATATACATTTTCTTTCATTTTATCAACTGTCAAGTTAGCTACTACAATTGCTGTTCTTCCTGGATCTATGCTCTCTATTTCCCAAGTTATTGTATTATTAATTTCGTTATATCCTTTTGACTCGATTTTTCTAAGTGTAATACCGTCATCTTCGTAACCCCTTATATAGCTTTCTTTATATGTAAGTCCTTCTGGAACTTCTTTAGTTACAATGATGTTATTCATTTTTTCTGAACTATTATTTTTAATATAAATTTTTGATTCTACTGTTTCTCCAACTTTTGCAATAGATTCATTACTTGAAATAATTTCTTCTGTAATTAAATTTGATTTTTCAACTTTAGTTCCTTCATCTTTAATTACTAATTCTTTTGCTAAATCTTTTGCTGATATTGAAGCTTCACAAACTAAATTTATTTCTGGTATTTCTTCAATATTAATATCTCTAGATTTTTCTTCACCGTTTTCATCTATATAACTTTCATGAATACTATATGTTCCATCATCATTTTTAGTAAATCCATCATTATTAGCGTAATATTGTTCAATTGTTGGTAATTTATTAGCTTGTACAAAAAATTCTACTTTTTGTGTTTTTCCTGCTTCTAGTAATTTTATTGTTTTTTCAAATTCTCTATCTGATTTTAAAGCCCAGCCCTTAGATGTTTCCAAACTTGCTTGACTTGTATATGTTGCATAAGTTGCTCCATCTGGTATTTTGACTTTAACTTTAACATCTTCTGCATTTTCAGAACCTGTATTTTGTATTTCTAATGTATATTTTATTTTTTCATATTCTTTAACACTATTTTGAATATTTTTTGTAATTTTAGCTTCAATTTGTGTTCCTACACCAGTTGTAAGTCCTACAATATCTGGAGAAGATGTTTCTTTTGTTACTGCTACATCTTTTATGTCATTATAAATAACTTCAAATGAGCCATATATATCTGTATTATGTTCCAAATTAGCTGGAATTCTGTATTGGTAAGAATATCTTAATATTTCTCCTGGTTTCATTTCATAATTATTTACTACAATTAAATATGATTTATATTCACCTAAATTAGATATGTCTGTTGTCCAGCCATTTGATGCATTTTCTATATCTTCTGTTGCTTCTCCATTTGTAGAATAATATATTGTTGCATTTGCTAAATTCTCATCGTTTTCAATAATTGGATTTTCTAATGTAGTATCTATTGTTGTACCTAAGTCTTTTCCTGTTTTTACATCTTTATTTCCCTTAAAAGGAATACGTCCTAATATTTTTATATCACTGCTACTGTTTTCATTATTATTCATTACTAAAATGTCCATTGTAGCAACTTTAGATTCATCAAATATTTCAATTTTATCTGTAACTTTACCTTGTGATACTGAAACTATTGAATTTCCCAAATTATTGTAATTAGAAATTTTATTTACACTTACCATTCCTACTGGTGCTTTAAGTGTAATTTCAGATTCTTCATATCCGGCTCCATCTATTTCTTTTGCATAACTTGTAGCATTTTCATTAAAATAATATAGTTCTACTTTTTCTTTCTTTGATGGAGTATAAATATTTAATATCATATTTGCTCTAATTATTATATTTGTACCATTAGCTAGCTTATTTAAATTGTATTTTGTTTGTAAACCTTCTAATGCTATATTTATAACTATTCGACCTTTTTCATCTTTATCAATATTTGCTTCACTAATATTGAATACATCTTCATTATTAGCAACTGCAACATTTGTTACTTCAATATTTTCAATATATTCTGGTAGCACTAATTTAAATTTTGGATTTTTATATAAATCAACATCTTCGCTTATATTGTTAAAATTGATTTTAAATTCAATATCTTTATTTTCTGCTATTGTACTTAAAGTATTTCTAGATATTGTAAAGTCTACTTTTGTTTGTGGTTTATCTATTCTGATTTTATTATCTATTGTAGCAACTTTATCTACTACATTTTGAACATATAATATGTTTCCTTCATATTTCATATCTATATTGGAGAATGTTTTTAATTGTTCTACAGAATATTCTGTATTAGTAATTTCTTTTTCAATAGTTAGTATTAGGTTTCCTTCTGATACTGGTGCTGTAGTTTTTATATCTAATTTAGTTTCTTTGTTTTCAAAAGTAACAAAGTAGTTATTTTGATCATCAGTTTGGCTGTTTGCATTTATTTCTGCTAATTTTTGTTGATTTTGATTTATTATTTCTATTTTTCCGTCTGTTCCTAATATTTTTTCAAAATTTTCTTTTGAAATTTTAATTATTTTATAGTAAGAATTTGTTGCTACTCTCTCATTTTCATTTTCAAATTCTTCACTTAAATCTTTTATTAAAATTCCTTCAACTAAATCTGTTGCAGATATATTAGCTATTATTTGATTTTCATATTTTGTTTCATAATTATCTGTTTCTGCATATTTATTTGCTATTAATTTTCCTATTTTTACTGATTCTGATGGTATAGAGTTAAAAGTTACAATGTCACCTATTTTTTCGCTTATCTCGTATTCTTCTTCTTTTTCGGTAGAAATTTCTTCATCGTTTCCAAACATGAAAATAGAGCCATTTAATTTTGAATTAATTTTTAATGGCATTTCTAACTTTTCATTTCCTGATAAAATATATGTAATAAGATATTCATCAGATTTGATTGATTCAGATGAGTTTTCTAAATTAATTATTATTTTGTTATTTTCTGCATCGTATTTCCAATTGTTTTGTGGTAATTCTTCTCCAGTTTTTCTTACTATAGAAACTTTTTCAATTTTATAATCATTAATTTTTAATGCATCAATTTCTATATTTTCCTTTTCTACAAAAGAATTATTTTCTGGAATGCTAGATTTAATACTTGTTTGAGCAATAATTCCTTTCTCATAAGGAATATATTTTTCGACTTTTGAAGAAAGTGTATACTCTGTATTCATTTTCCATATTAGTCTTAAATTAACATCTTCAGAGATTCCATTTTCTTTTCCAGAATTGTTTACATATGTACCAAGTAATTTTACCTTGATTATTTTATTTAGATTGTTAATATCGTCTCTTTGTTTATAAGTTATAGGTATAATTAGTTCTGCTTTTTCATTAGCATTTATATTATCTAATTCAATAACATTATCTTCTATTTTTATGTTTTCTTCTTCATTTGATATGTTAAAAGACAATCCATTGTCAGATTCAATTAAAACTTTTGCATTTTTTAAATAACCTTCGTTCTTTACTTCAACTTTTAAATAAATGCCTAAATTATTTTCGTCAATTGTTTCTTCGCATTCATATCCTTTTAATTCATTATCTTTTACGAAGTTCACATCATATTCAACATTTGCAGATGTATTGTTAGAAAATTGTTTTCCAAGTTCATTACTTTCTGCAAAACTAAGAGTTGAAAGTAGTGTAAAGCAATTTGTCACTGTAAAACAAAAAATTAATAATATTGCTATTATTATTTTGACAACTCTATACTTTTTCAACATATTAACATCCTCCTTAGATCTCTTCTTTCCGTAAGCTTATCAGCTTTTTCACCATTGCAGTTTTTATTATACAACACACTTAAGCTTTTTTCAACATTTTATTTCAAAATCATTACATTTTTTTAAAGAAAATATTACAAAACTTTTTTTATGTAATCATTGATACATAAGCACTTTTCTATATAATAAAAATCGGACAGTATAATTTATACTTTGCCCGCTTTGGTTATAAAAAGAAAAAAATCTCTATTATTTTTCTAATAAAGATTTTTATCTAATATTTTTGTAATTTCATTATATTGTTCTAGTGTCAATTTTTCTCCTCTAATTTTTTTATCTATTCCTATACTTTCTAAACATTTTTCTGCTTCTTCTCTTTTTTCAAAAAAATTAGAATTTAATAATGCGTTTACTAGAGTCTTTCTTTTTTGCATAAAAGCAGATTTTATTATTTTAAAAAATAATTCCTCATTTTCTACTTTTATTCGTGGTTGCTTTAAAACATTAAATTTTATTACTGCTGATTGCACTTCTGGTTCCGGAATAAATGATTTACTTGGTACATTTAATATTATTTCTGGTTCTGTATAATACCAAATTGTATATGTTATACTTCCTGATTCTTTTCCTCCTGGTTTATCTGCAAGCCTGATTGCCACTTCTTTTTGAACCATTACAGTTATACTTTCTATACTTAATTTTTCTTCTAATAATTTCATTATTATTGGTGTTGTAATATAGTATGGCAAATTTGCTACTATCTTAACTTTTTGGATATTACTATTCTTTTTATTTTTTTCTATTAGTTCTTGCAAATTTACTTTTAAAACATCTTCATTTATTATTTCAATATTATTGTAAAGCTTAAATCTATTTTTTAATATATTTATCATTCGTTGGTCCAGTTCTATACATATTACCTTTCCAGCTTTTTCAACTAATTTACTAGTTAAAGTTCCTAGACCCGGTCCTATTTCAATTATTAAATCATTTTCTGTAATTTCTGATGAATTTACTATTTCACTAACTATATTTTCATCAATTAAAAAATTTTGTCCTAATTTCTTATTTGCAAAAATATTATTTTGTTTCATAATTAGTTTTGTTTCTTCATACAAATCCATTGATTTTATCACCTTTTTGTATTATATCATATTGATTTTTAATTTTCTATATTATAAAATATTTATGTTATTTAAAGACACAAAAGAGGTGATTATTATAGCTAAGAAACGAATGCCTAAAAAATCAAAAAAGGCTATTAATGCTTCTATTCAAAAGCAAATATGTAATACACGTTCTTTATTTTTACTATTTGCCTTTTTTCTTGCTTTTTTAGTTTTACTCGTTAGAATTGGATATATTCAATTTGTAAAAGGTGCTGAATATAAGCAAAATGCTTATAAGCAACAAACTACTAGTCAAATTTTGGCAAGTAAAAGAGGAACAATTTATGATGCTACAAATAAAATATTAGCAATTAGTTCAAATGTTGATACAGTTACAATTAATAATGGCAAAGTTTTTTATAATGATAAATCAGCTGTTCCTAAAGAAGTTTTAGCAGAAGGCTTTTCTGAAATATTTTCATTAGAATATAATGAAGTTATGGAAAATCTTAATTCAAATTCTTCAATAATTACAATTGCTAGAAGAGTTGATAAAGATGTTGTTGATAAGTTAAAAGCTTGGATTTCTGATAATAATATTGCCTCTGGAATAAATATAGATGAAGATTCTAAAAGAAGTTATCCATACAATAATGTAGCTTCAAATATTATTGGTTTTTATGGAACAGATACAGGAATAGATGGAATTGAAAATTCTTGGAATGATGAACTTTCCGGAACCCCTGGAAGAGTTGTTACTTCTACAAATGTTAACAAACAAGCAATCTCTGGTGAAAATGAACAATATATACCTCCACAAAATGGAAAAGATTTATATTTAACAATAGATGCTGAAGTGCAACAAATTTCTGAAAATTGTTTATCACAAGCTATTACAGATAATAATGCTGATGGCGGCTGTGTCATTGTTATGAAGCCATCTACTGGTGATCTTTTAGCTGTTGCTAGTTATCCTACATATAATTTAAATGATCCATATACTCCTAATACTCCTGAATTGCAAGAAGTTTGGGATACATTATCACAAGAAGATAAAAACAAAGCTCTTTTCCAGATGTGGCGTAATAAGCCAATATCTGATGGCTATAAACCTGGTTCAACTTTTAAAATTATTGTTTCAGCCATAGGATTAGAAGAAAATATTGTTGAAACAGATACTCCCGGTGATTTCACTTGTAACCATACTTATCATGTTGGTGGTGCTAATGGTACTGATATTAATTGTTGGGCAAAAGTTGCTCATGGGCCACTAACATTAAGAAAAGCTTTAGAAAATTCTTGTAACCCTGCTTTTATACAATTAGGCCAGCGTATAGGTAAACAGCTATTTTATAAATATTTGCAAGGATTTGAATTATTAGGAAAAACTGGTGTTAGATTACCTGGTGAAGCAAGCGGATACTTTTTTGATTATGACAAGTGTAATGCTGTAGAACTTGCAACAATGTCTTTTGGTGAAAATTTTACAATTACACCTTTACAGCTTATTACTTCTGTTTGTGCATGTGTTAATGGTGGAGACTTAATGCAACCACGTATTGTTAGTAAAATGGTAAATCCAGATACTGGTATTGTTACTGAAATTGAACCAGTAAAAGTTAGACAAGTTATTTCAAAATCAACATCAGATAAAATAAAAGATATGATGGCATCTGTTGTAAAAGATGGTACTGGAAAAAATGCTGCTGTTCCAGGATATTCTGTTGGTGGAAAAAGTGGTACATCAGAACCTCCTGTTGGGAAACCAGAGGAAGGATATACAGCATCATTTGTAGCTATCTCACCAGTTGAGAATCCAGAAGTTGCAGTTTTAGTAGTTTTGAAAAATCCATCATCAGGAAGTCATCAAGGTGGTACAGTTTGTGCTCCTGTTGTATCTAATATATTATCTCAAGTTTTACCTCATTTAGGTATTACTTCAACTATTACTTATGAAAATACTGATAAAGCTGCAAATTAATTTTATACTTTTATTTAGAAAATTATTATCCCTCAGGCTATACTAAGCTGAGGGATAAATTTTATATAATATATTTTAATTATCTAAAGAATTTTCACAGTATATAAAGGCTTCTCCCAAATTTGCACACAAATTATTTAACAAAAAATTTAGCGCTTAGAACAAAGACGCGGACTTTAAAAGGTTCTAAGTAGAAAAAATATTAATAGTGTCCGCTTTTGTTATATACTAGGAAAGTGCTCTGCATTTCTTAGTATATAAAGGCTTTGCCCAAATTCATTAAAATTGCATTAAATTTTAAATATAATTATACCCAGTAAAAAAAGAACGTTGATTTTTCAACGTTCTTTCAATTTATTAATCTTGTGTATATGGTAATATAGCAATATGTCTTGCTCTCTTAACTGCAACAGTAATTTCTCTTTGATGTTTTGCACAAGCACCTGTTGCTCTTCTTGGTAATATTTTACCTTTATCATTGATGAATTTCTTTAATTGTTCAGCATTTTTGAAGTCTAATTCAAAGTTTTTATCACTGCATAGTGGGCAAACTTTTTTTCTAACTTTTCTGAATTTTGGATTGAAATCATCATCCATATTGTTGTTTCTATTATTTTTTCTATTTTTCTTATTATCAGCCATTTTTATACCCCCAATCTTATATGATTTTAGAATGGTAGATCATCATCTGATGAAACTTGAAATTCTTGACTTTCAGAAACTGCTGTTCCAAAAGTATTTTCAAAATTATCTCCTGCTCCATCTTTTCTGCTATCAGCAAAGTAAGCTTCTTCAGCAATTACTTCTGTAACATAATGTTTTTGACCTTGATCATCGTCCCAATTTCTTGTTTGTATTCTACCGATTACACCAACTTGTTGTCCTTTTTTAAAATACTTGCTGCAGAATTCTCCTGTTTTACTCCAAGCAACAACAGGAATGAAATCGGCTTGTCTTTCTTCCCCTTGTCTTGCAAATCTTCTATTTACAGCTAAAGTAAATGAGGCAACTAAAGTATTATTTGTTTGTGTATATCTAGTTTCAGGATCTCTAGTTAATCTTCCCATTAATACAACTTTGTTCATTATTTCCACCTTTCTATATTAAAGGTTTTCCTTAATATTTTAATCTCTTCTTATTGTTATAAATTTCATTATGCCATCAGTAATTCTGTAGACTCTTTCTAATTCTGCGATTAATTGTGGATTAGCTTCAAAATAATATACAACATAATATCCTTCAGATTTTTTTTGTACTTCATAAGCTAATTTTCTTAATCCCATTTCATCTACATTTTCAATTTTTCCATCACTATTAATTAAGTCTGTAAATTTTGCAATTAATTCTTTAATTGCTTTTTCTTCTAAACTTGGATCAATAATGACTATGCTTTCATATTCATTCATTATTTACACCTCCTTTTGGATTTATAACCCATATCTTTTGATATGAGTAAGGTTAACGTTAAGTATTTTAGCACACTTTATAAAATATTGCAAGGAGTTTTTCATTTTAACTTTAATTATTTTGTGATATATAAAACTTTATTTGCAAAATAAGAACAAAAGCGGACATTATTAACATTTTCGCTGTTTATAACATTTTAAGTCCGCGTTTTTGTTCTAAGTTCCAAATTTGGCGAAGTCTTTGTATAATTTGAAATGCGAAGCACTTTCCTATTATATAAATAAAAAGTAGCCATACATATATATGACTACTTCTTGCTTGTTATAAATTATAATAAGTTGGTATACATTAAACAACCTGCTACACTATTTAATAGTGTAATAATTAAGAAAATTATTGATAAAATAAGTCCTGCAGTTGCCATTCCTTTTCTAGTAGTAGATTTTAATCCTAAAACACTAAATATAATACCAATTATTGTAACTGGATAACCAAATAAAGGTATAAACCATGCAATTATGGAGCACAATCCTAAAATAAATCCAACCAAAGCTGCACTATCACCACTACTTGCGGTATTTTGATTTTGTACTACTTCACCTTCTTTTACTTCATTTGTTTCTACTTTTGCTCCACAATTGGGGCAAAATTTTGACTCTGGCATTAACTCACTATTACAATTGGGACACTTCATATTTTTCCTCCCTTTTATTTTTTATTTTATAATTTATCTAATTCATCTTTATCTCCATAAAATACATTTGTATGAATCTTTTTTTCAGGTCCCACATATCCAGGTAATTGTATTTTATTTGAATATTGCCAAAACGTCCATTTTCTATCATCTTTTAATTTAGGAACTGAATGAATAGCTCTAATCCATATTTTATTTTCTTCAAAATCATTTGCTATATAATGTTTATATGCTTTTAAATCTGCGTATATAATAGGAGTTTTTCCATAATGCTCTTTCAAAATTTTAACCATTTCTTTAATATTATTTTTTACGTTTTCAACTTTGTTTTTGTTGTATTTATTACTATCATAAAGTTCAACATCAATTACAGGTGGAAGTAATTCTTCTATTTGAGGAGTATTTTTTATAAAATTCTCAGCCTGTAATTTTCCATCAATATGAAATCTAAAAAAATGGTATACTCCCACTTTCAAATCACATTTCAAAGCATTTTCAATATTATATTTAAATTTTTTGTCTAAAAATTTATCTCCGCTAGTTGATCTTATGAAAGCAAATTTAATATTTTGTTTGGATAAAACTTTCCAATCTATAATTCCTTGATAACTTGAAACATCTACTCCTTTAATTTTATATTTAGACAGTCTGTTAAGCACGATACGTTAAGCTGTAATGTACGATATACTTTTTCTATATATATATATATATATATATATATATTATGTATGTAAATAAACATACTATTAAAAATTTCATATTCCCCTCGTACCTCGTACGTCAATAAAATTATTTTATCTATTATTTCATTATTCTTGTGTTTTTACATCTATTGATTCTATAACTATTTCTCTAACTGGAACAGATAATTCTCCAGTTTCACTATAATCTTTTTCTACTTCAGCTATTTTGTCAACAACATCCATTCCATCAACAACTTGTCCAAATACAGTATAGTTTTTATATAAAGCACTTATGTATCCACCATATTTTTTATATTGTTCTATTATTGTATTATCGATTTTTTGCCTTTTTAAATCACTTTCTTGTGAAGAATCATAATGTGCTTGTACTATAAAAAATTGACTTCCTAAAGATGATGTTCCTACACCTGCGCTTGCCATACATAAAGCTCCTCTATATGGTACTAATGAGTCATCAATTTCTTCTTCAAATCCTGTTCCCCAAATACTTTCTCCTCCTGTACCATCTCCTTTTGGATCTCCACCTTGTATCATAAATTCCTCAATTACTCTATGAAACTTTACTCCATTATAATATCCATCTTTTGCATGTGTTAAAAAGTTTTCAACAGCCTTTGGTGCTTTATCTTCAAAAAATTTAAAAGTAATATCTCCATAGTCTTTTACGTGCATTACTGCTATAGTTTCTCCAGCATTTGGTTTTGACATCTGAGCTTCAGCAGCTGCTGCATAGTCAATTTCAGTATTTTGTTCATCCATTTTATCTTTTTTTCCATCGCTTAAGATAATTATTACAATCGCTATAAATGCTATAATTGCTACTAATGCAATTATTATATAACTTGTTTTATTTTCCAAAAGTCTTCTCCCCTTTCATACATCTTTTACAACTATATATTAAATTATATCGAAAGTCAATTTATTATAAATATATTTTTTGGTTGACATTTGAGGGTGTGTGTGTTACAATATGTAACTGTAATCCGCTTAATTAGGGTTCCATAAATGTTAGTTTTCTAACTACCCACTTTTAAGGATTAGCGAGTATACGAAAAGGGAGGTGTACATTAATGTACGCAATTATTGAAGCATGTGGAAAACAGTACAAAGTAACAAAAGGTGATGTTGTATTTTTTGAAAAACTAGATGCTGAAGAAGGAAAAAAAGTAGCATTTGATAATGTTGTTTTATTCTCAGATGACAAAAAAGTACAAGTTGGAAATCCTTATGTTAAAGGTATTAAAGTTGAAGGAAAAGTAGTTTCTCACGGAAAGGGTAAAAAGATTCTTGTTTTTAAATATAAAGCTAAGAAAAATTATAGAAGAACACAAGGTCATAGACAACCATTTACTAAAGTAGAAATTACTGGAATTAAATTACCAGCTGCTAAAGGTGAAGAAACTGTTGAATCAACAAAAAAAGAAACAACTACAACAGCAAAAAAATCACCAGCTAAATCTACAGAAAAAGCAGCAAAATAATATGATTATTTATTGAAGTAACATATAAAAATGTATGTGAAGGGAGTGAATTTAAGTGGCACATAAAAAAGGTCAAGGTAGTGTTAAAAACGGTAGAGACAGTGAATCAAAACGTTTAGGTCCAAAAAGAGCTGATGGACAATTTGTTTTAGCCGGAAATATATTAGTTAGACAAAGAGGAACACACATTCATCCAGGTGTGAATGTTGGAAAAGGTAGTGATGACACTCTATTTGCTTTATCAGATGGAACAGTTAAATTTGAGAAATTAGGTAAAGACAAAAAACAAGTTAGCGTTTATCCTGCTGAATAGTTAAATAGGTAAAAAAGAACATTATGGTTTATAATGTTCTTTTTTATATAATAGGCAAATTTAAAGAACTTTCCTATTATATTATAACAATAGCGGACATTTTTATATATCACACTATTTAATTTCATTGCAAAGTCCGCGTCAATTGTTCACTCGTCAAAAATTTGGCACATAAAAAAAGGCGCGGACAATTCAGAATAATTTTTTCTTTTGCAGATTATATATTGTCCTCTTTTGATCTTTTTGTATAAAATTTATTTTATAATATAATACTAATGTCAATAGTTTCTACTAATTAAATTATTCATATGTCTAAAAATTATAAATTCTTTAATTTCATATAATATTTAGTAATAAATAATTCATGCTTTAAATAATTTTTTATTTATATGTCCTTGAAACTTACCAAATTTCAAAAAATGATTGACAAAAACATAAATTGCAAGTATAATAATATCTGTTATGGCGAGGTAGCTCAGTTGGCTAGAGCAACTGGTTCATACCCAGTGGGTCGAGAGTTCGAATCTCCCTCTCGCTACCAATGACGTATCTGTTTGAACTATAGAACAGATTATATAAATACCATTCTGAAAAAGGATGGTATTTTTTAGTTTGGTTTTCAGTATGTATTATATTATCCCCAAGTTTTGTACCATTGTTCAAAACTCATAGGAGTTAGGACTTGTGTCAATGTCAAAGTCCTTTTATCCAAATGATGATAAATATAGAATTATACTTTTTAATAATATAAAAATTTAAAATATCATTGGCATTTGTGAACAATTGTTTTGTGATTATAAGCATAAAAATATGTTACAATGGAGATTATATAAATGAAAGAAATAGATAAAAAAAATAAAACATTTGAAGATATTAAGCATATTGATGAAAATGGAGTTGAGTTTTGGTATGCTAGGGAACTTATGAAAATTTTAGAATATAATAAGTGGGAAAATTTTGAAAAAGTAATCAATAAAGCTAAAGATGCATGTGAAAATAGTGGTATTAGTGTATTTGAACATTTTCCTGATGTCAGGAAGTTGTCAAAACGTGCTAATAATGCTGAAATTGAAATCAAAGACTATAAACTAACTCGTTATGCTTGCTATTTAATAGCACAAAATGGAGATAGCAGAAAAAAAGTTATAGCTTTAGCTCAAACATATTTTGCAGTTCAAACAAGAAAGCAAGAAATTACAGAAAAAGAATATACTATGCTAACAGAAGATGAAAAGAGATTTTATCAAAGAGATTTAACAAGAAA
>CANQAH010000004.1 GCA_947588885.1 uncultured Clostridia bacterium | reverse complement strand
TATAAGATAAAAAGAAGGGTGCCTTTAGTTGGCACCCCATTGCTCTAGTTAGGCTCTCGATAGGTTATGACGTATGATTCGCCTTTACCGTAGGTACTAAGCCTTGTGCTGATATCTACAATTTCATATTTGCCAAGATCAAGCGAGCTGTAGAATTCGGTGTACTCAGATTGCTTGCGTGTTTTAAACAAATAGTATTTGTATGATGTAGCAGCTGTGTTGTCATCCGATTTGGTCATGTACGTAACGACATATGATTCGCCTTTGCCATAAGTCGACATTCCTGTAGTTATGTCGACGATTTCAATTTTAGAATCATTATCGGTTAGAAATTCTAAGTATTCCTTATCATCTCTAGTGCTAAAGATCAGCACAGTATCCGATTCTGCATTGCTAACTTCATCATCAATAGTGACTACTGAACTTGACTCACCGCATGCGCAAAGCATAAGTGCCAGACATAAAACCAATACGAAAACAAGCCTTTTTTTCATTCTGCTATTCCTCCTCAACAATAGTCGAGATTTTTTGGTGTATGATGCCATTTTTATTGTAATTCGCATGGCTACGAATGATAAATCAATTATATCATAATTTACATAAAATTTCAATTTAAAAACCCTCCCAATCGCCTGGGAGAGCAATCATTTATAATAAAAACAATTTATTCTTTTAAAATATTTATTAATTTTTTACATATTCTATATTTATCTTGCATGTTGTGACTTTTCTGTTGGAATGTTTCTTTCTTCTGAGTGTAAAATTGATTCACATATCACAGTAGAAATGAACTTATTATATGCAGCATTTTTTTTTGCATCATCGAGAGAAAATAAATTATTTTGAAAATTTTCTATTACTTGTCGTTCTTCGTCTGTAGCTTCTTCTGGGATATTACCTATTTCATCCTCATCACCTGGTAACCAATGCATCACATGTTTTTTACTTAATTTTTTCATAATATTTTGATATGCAGGAGAAATGTCAAATCCGTTTTTCTTCATTTCTTCTATAAAAACATCTACTTGTTTGCCATTCGCTACTATTGATTGCGGTTCCTTATCAGCTGCTGAAAAGCCTACTCCATTTAATCCCTCAAGAATGTTTCCAAAGCTTTGCTTATTTCCTTGTAATTGATTAATTATGTTTTCAATATCTTCTGAAGATGTAATCAAATGATTATCTCTTAGCAATTTACATAGCGATACTGCTTTATTTATATTTATTAAGATTTCTTCATCTTCATGAAAATATGAATCATAATGTGCTCCAATCTTAATTCCTTCCTTTTCCATTAATTCATAAAAATCACTATTACTTTGTATGTCTTCCCATTGCACTGCACAGACGTTTTCTGCTCGATATCCTAATTGGGTCAAAAATGGTTTTGAAAATCCTTTTACATCTTCTCCTTCATAACCTAGTACATGTGCCTTTGGGTTGAAAACTTTTAGTCTGTCAACTTCATTTTTTGGACATAAAATCCATGCGTTTTCTGATAATTCTATGCTTTCTCGTGTAAAAGTATCCGTTGCTAGTGCACGACCTATTTTTTTATTAGGTATATCATCAAATGGAATTAAAATAGCATATTTACAATTATCCCAATTTCCCATTAAATGTCCTCCAACTTCATCATTCATTGCCATATGAACAGTATCTCGTGCTGATTTAAAAGAATATTCGTAATTTACTCCATTTATTGTAATATTTTCTTTCATTTCTACATTAGCATCTTTGGCAGATTTTATCATATTAGCAGTTGGTGCATATTTAGTTTTATGAACTCCTATTAACGATGATTTTGAAGAATAATCTCTTGGATTTACATATACAACTTTATCTTCTTCAGTAAGCACTGGTGGTATTCCTTTACTCTCTAGAAGTTTTATTGCATCTATAGGTGTAATTCCTATTTCACGAAGTGTTTTAGCTTTTTTTATAAAATCCATTTTACAAGCTGTTTCAAAAAGCTTGTCATCTATTTGTGATGTTTCTAATTCATGTTGAACTCTTTCATTTTCTTCAGCTATTTCACTTTCTGCTTTGCTAATTAATTCGGGAAGTTCAGAAAATCTTTTAGATTGCCTTTTGAATGTTTTATAATCATGTCTTCTTGTAATCCATTTTTCTAAAAAAGAAAAATTACCTTTTACAGTCATTCCGTAAGATTGTTCGTTTTTAAGTTCTCTTAATTGCTCATTTAACTGATTTAATCTTTGCATTATAGAAGCTTTTTGTTCTTCATATTGCTTTATTTGACTATTTAATTCTTCTACTTTTATTTTTTTGATTTCTTCTATCATTTTTCTTTCTCCAAACCATGTAAATACTTTAAATTAATTTTACTTTAAAAATAATTTTAATATACTAAATCAAATAAATAATTGGTGGAGATGAGGAGAGTCGAACTCCTGTCCAGAATTTTATTCATACAAACTTCTCCGAGTGCAGTTTGTTATTAAATTCATTTTATATTCATTAACAAACAAACGAATAAAAAATATATCTTCTTAAAATCCCTCTATTAGCGAAGAAATAATAGATTCGTTTCCTACTAAGTCGTCGCCTTATCTTTAGCAGTAGGTATCTAAAGTAAGACGTTTGCCGCAATTAGGCAGCAAATGCTAATTCGTTATTATCAGCGTTTATTTTTAATTTGTACCTTTTTAGGTGGCCAGGTACATCCACCACTCGCTATTTATACTTCAAAAAAGCTGTCGAAACCAATACATCCCCATATATTACAATACTATTATAACATCTACTGTTTTATTAATTCAATATATTATTAAATTTATTATGATTTGTTGTTAGTTTTGTTTCCATTTGATTCAATCTCTTTATTTTAATATGAATGTTTTAATAACTCTTCTAATTGAAGAACAATAGCGGACATTATTAACATTTTCGCTATTTATAACATTTTTAAGTCCGCGTCAATTGTTCGCCCGCCAAAATTTCTAAAGAAATTTTGTGTGGATTTGTGGCGAAGCCTTTATATTATAGGAAATTCGGAGAACTTTCCTATAATATAAAAAATAGATACTTTCTAAATTAGTATCTATTTTCCTATTTTTTAATTTTACATATGAATTAAATATGCAAATACAAACCAGAATTGGCAAAATGTACCTAACATAACAAATATGTGGAATATTTCATGAAACCCTACATATTTTGTATTTATCTTTGGCCATTTTAATGCATATATTAATCCACCTATTGTGTAAAATATTCCGCCTGCAAGAAGCCATCCTAAAGCTTCCATTCCTCTAGGAATAGCAGAAAATGTTTTAATTAATGGATATGCAGCAATTACGCAAATCCATCCCATTGTAATATATATTGCTGTTGTTAATTTTCTTGGAGCATTTATCCATACCGCAGTAAGTATAGTTCCTAAAATTGCAAGTCCCCATACAACTCCAAATATTGCCCAGCCCCATCCACCTCTAAGTGGACCTAAACAAATGGGTGTATATGTTCCTGCAATAACCATATAAATCATTATATGGTCAAATTTTCTTAATACCCTTGTTGGTTTCTCTTTTAAGTTTAATAAATGATATAACGTACTAAAAGTATATAGCAATATAAGAGTTGTTCCAAATATTGAACATGATACAATATCCCATGCCTTTTCATTGCTATATAAAGCACAAAACACTATCATTAATACTAAGCCCACTAACGATAACACGGCTCCTATTAAGTGAGAAAATCCACTCACTGGATCTTTAATTTTTTTCATATTTCCTCCATCTAGTTTACGATACTAGATTATCATTTATTAATTACTTTGTCAATCAAATTATGAAAAATACTTACTTACTTTTTCTAGATTATCAAAATTCCATTGTCTAAATATATCATAAGCTACTATTGCAACAGAATTTGATAAATTCAATGAACGTAAAGTTTCTCTCATTGGTATTCTTATCGTCTTTTCTAAATATTTTTTTAATGTGTCTTCTGGTAATCCTTTTGTTTCTTTACCAAATAAAACAAAAACTTCTTCCATTTCAGAATAATTAACATCTGAATATACATGTTGTCCTTTAGTTGTCACAAAATACATATTATTCTCTTCTGGTTTATATTTTTCCAAAAATTTATTAAAAGATGCATGTTCTTCTATTTCAAGTTTATTCCAATAGTCAAGTCCTGCTCTTTTTACTTCTCTTTCTGATATACTAAACCCTAAAGGATGAACTAAATGAAGCTTAGCTCCAATTGCTGCACATGTTCTTGCTATATTTCCTGTATTTTGTGGAATTTCTGGTTCAACCAGTACAATATTCATTTTCATAGTGATTATCTCCAATCTTTGTTTAATCATGTATACGGCTATAATAATACATCTATTTTTTTATATTTTCAACTTTTTTCAAAAAACTCTTGACAATTCAAAATCTAAAGTTATATAATATGTTCTGTCAGTATGACATGCAGATGTGGCGGAACTGGCAGACGCACAGGACTTAAAATCCTGCGGTTGAATAAACCGTGTGGGTCCGACTCCCACCATCTGCACCATCAAACCCTCAAGTGCTTTGTAATATTAAGCTTGAGGGTTTAATTTTTAAAAATTGCAAATTTTCCTAAAACTTTTTAATTTTCATTAAGAAAATATTTTGAAAAGTATTTTTTGAACAATTACCTAATTGCCGTTAGATAATTGTTCTTTTTTATTGTCATTTTTCATAAATGATAATTTAAATTTGTTTTCTTATTTGTTGGTATTGTTTTATTGCTATAATACAAATGAGAATATTTTTAATAAGAAATTAAGTAGCATCATATAAAAATTATTAAGTTATATCTAATTTTATAAAAATATTGGCAAAAAAATTTTTTTGTAGTAGAATTTAGATAGTATTATTTTTCAAAAAATGGAGATGAAAAAATTGGAAAAAGAACTAGCAACTACAAAAAAAATTACTCAAGGTTTAATTGGTAATTGGTTACTTTGGGAAATAGTCTTTGGAATTATATATTTTGTAATATATAGCTTAATAGCTCATTCTATGGAGTCAATGATAATTCAAGCAGTAATAGCAATTGTTATGCAAGGAATAATAGTATTTTTAATATGGAAAATCAGTACGAAATCAGTTTTTAAGAATAAAATTATATCTTCTGATGATGTACCTACAGTTATGAAAAATCTAATTATTTTTACTATTGTAATATGCGTTATTAATGGAATTTATCAATTTTCTCAAGTTAATAGCACAATAGATAATGCCATAAATTCCAATTTTCAGTTAAAATATACAGAAAGCATGATGTCACATTTATACAATAATGAACAAATGGCTGAATATAACAATCAAAAAGAAGATGCAATTGCAAAAGTAAAAAGCCAAGCATATACTTATTTAGCTATTATAGAAATCGGATTAACAACTGTACACTTAGCTGTTCTACCATTTGAAAAAAAAGAAATTTTAAAATATGTGGGTTAGGAGATTAAAAAAATGAATATAATTCCTGTAATAATTTGGATAGTTCTTGGTATAATTTGTGCAATTATCCATAAAAATAAAGGTTACTCACCTGTGGCAGGTTTTTGTTGGGGATTTTTTGTTTCAATAATTGGATTAAGTGTAGTATTATTAGAAAAGACCAAAGAAGAACATGATATGGAAATGACAAACCAAAAAGGTTTATCTATGTGGCAATGGATGGCTATATTTTTAGGTATAGGAATAGTTTTAATAATAATATTCTTTATGGTAATGGGCTCATTATAAAATATTGTAAAGCACCACTAAAATGGTGCTTTAATGATTATCTTTCTAAATCCCACTCTAACCCTTTTTGTTTTACTGGATCAATAAAAGTATGTGTTTCTTCTTGAAAATTTTTAACTAATTCTTTTGATTCTCCAATTCCAAATTTATGGCAAAACCAATCTATAGATCGTCATTCCTCTTAAAAATTTCTTTTACAATTGTAAGTTTCATACAAAAGCCTCACTTTCAGTATAAATAATTTTGCATATGTGGGTTTGTACTGAACTAAAAATACTTTTTGATATTATTCCCATCCTCAGATTATAATAATATTCTGAGGATGGGAAATATCAATTTTAATCTTTGTTTTTGGTTACTTTCTGAACAACAATAGATGTTACAACATCACCAGTAACATTCAAAGTTGTATTAATCATATCGATTACACTGTACAATCCAAGTACGATTGCAAACATTTCGATTGGAATATTGAATGTTGCCAGCAGAATTGTTGTAGGAACCATTGCACCACCAGGAACTCCTGGAGTTGCCATTACTAAAATGGTAATCATACATATTGCAAGCAATAAACTTCCAATGTTTAATGTTGTTCCATATACTTGTGCAATAAAAATAAATGTAACCGCCATATACTGGGCAGCACCATTCATATTCATTGTCATACCAAACGGTAGTACAAATCTTGAAACTTCAGGGTCGATTTTTAAATCATCACAAGTCTGCATTGATACAGGAAGTGTTGCAGCACTACTTGATGTACTAGCAGCTACTATCCAAATTTTTGCCAGACCTTTAATTGTTTCCATAACATTGCCTTTTGAGAAAATACACAAAATCACAAAGTAAATAATATAAATTACAACAAGGGAAATTACGATAGTGATAAAGTATTTTGCTAAATTACCTAACATATCTTTTCCAAATTTAGCGAATGTTGTTTCTGTTAGAGCAAATACACCTATCGGCATAATTTTTACTATTCCCTTTATGTACTTCATTATGATTTTATTAATTTCATCAAAAATGGTACACATTGTATGTAACTTGTCTTTACCGATAGTAACCATTGCAATTCCAATCATAACAGCAATTACAATCACATGAAAATTGTTTCCCTCTACTAATGCCGAAAAAGGATTGCTCGGTATGAGATTCAATACAAATTCGCTAAATGTAGGAATTGTAGAAACTGCAAAATCACTTGTGTCAGCTACTACATTTACTCCTCCTGGCTTAACGATTAAGGCATTTATTACGCCTATTGTTGAAGATACCGCAGTTGCTATAATAAAAATAGCTAAAGTTAAAATAGCCATTTTCTTGCCATTCTTGTTTTCATTTATATTCAATATGCTATTAATAATATCTGTAAGTATTAATGGAACAACAACTAATCTGATCAGTCTTCCAAAAATATCTCCAATTAACCGCAAAGCAGCCACTTCTTTGTGTAGCACTAATCCTAGTATTGTACCAAGAATAAAGCACACAATCGTAATTTGATAGTTCTTAATCTTTTTCATAGCAATAACCTCCTAGTTTTTTAGATTAATTCTATCTTGCGATGCTACCCTAAAATTTGTCAATTTACTCCTTTCTAAAGATTAAATCAAACACTCACTAAATGTAGCAGTATTAGTTTTGTGTAAAATTTTATGGAATTATTATATAATGTTTTGGTGTTATGTCAAGTACTTTTGTAAATGTTTTTTCGTTTGTGCCGTTTTTTAGACTTCTACAATAATATCACAAATTTTTTCACTTATATTGTCATAATGTAAAATAATAATTGTTCAAAAAGAGTCGTACTAACTCTTTTTTGATATATCTTAAAGTGTAAAATTTATCTTTACAAATCCCACTCTTTTTCTCTATCTCCTTTTTCAAAATCTCTAATTAAGTTATCTTCTGCACCCATATCAAATTTTTGATAAAAAATTTTAAGAGACATCAAAATTATCGATGTCTCTTTTATTTCTAATTCATTGATTATATAAGAATTTTATTGTTCTTTTTCTTGAGTTTGATTTTCTTCTTTTGGTATTTTTCTAGCCACAACTGCAAATCTACCATCTTCTTGGCTATATTCGCATGTTGATAATGTAAGTAATTGATCACCATATTGTGCTGTCTTTCCAGTATCATATATACTAGCCTTTTTGCTTTGTTTTACATAGTCATCAAATTCTGCTTCATTTTTTGCATTTACAAAATAGTAATATCTAAATACATTTTTTTCATTTGTATAATAAACTCTTGAGAAAAATACTGCTATTATTTCATATTCGCAATCTTCTTCAGGTGTTGTAAATCTAATTGTTGGATGTTCCTTATAGAAACTTTCTTTTTGATAATCTAATAAACTTTGGAACATATTTCCATTTTTATTATTATGTCCATATAGTAATAAATTACTGCTTGGAATTGACCAATCATAATCTTTGTCTAAGAAAATTGCTCCATCATTTGAATATTCTTTTTTATAATTATGTTTTAAATAATATTCATTATCTGAACCTTGAACAACTGGAAAACTGATTGCCGTATTTGCAATTTCTACCCAGCCAACAATATCATTATTTTCTTGTTTCAATTCTTGAACTTGTAACATTCTTTCTGAAACTTCTTCAGTAACTTCCTCTTCATTGACTTCAACATTTTCTAAAGCTTGTTTATATTCTTCCGGTTTTGTTTCATTTTTTCTAAATTTAATAACTACAATACTAACTATACAAATAATAAAAATTAAAATTAGCGCTACCTTAACAATAGCGGTAGTCTTTTGCTTTGAATGTTTGGCCTTCTTTTTCATACTCGAACCGTCTCCTTTGTTTTATATAAATATATATAATTTAAATTTTAATCTTTTTTTATTTTACAATATGATTTGTTTTTTATCAATATTTTTAAGATATAAAATTTTATTGATTTTTAAAAAAATTATGCTATACTCTATTCATAAATTATTAGAGTAGAAAATATTTAGTTAAGACTTAGTAGACGGGAAGTTGTTACTAAGGCAAAAATTGTTATTTGCTTATTTATTTTCGCATTCCGCTAATAAAGATTATGGGGTATTTTATTCTCCTTTTCTTTTGTTGCGGTTTGTAAAAAAGAAAAGGAGTTTTTTATGAGCAAAAATAAAAAAATTATTTTATTATCTCTTTTGCTTGCAATTCTCATAGTTTTGTCGAGATTTTTATCTATAAAAACGCCAATTATAAAAATAAGTTTTGGATTTATTCCAATAATGTTATGTGCTACATGGCTTGGCCCTTGGTGGACAATACTTTTATGCATCTTAGGAGATTTAATTGGTGCTACTCTATTCCCCACTGGTGCATATTTCGTTGGATATACAATCAGTACTGGTATATCTGGATTGATTTATGGATTATTTCTTTATAAAAAACAACCTAATAAATATTCTAATAAAATTTTTATCCTTAGAATCATAATCTCTGTTGTGTTAGTCGCAATCGTTGAAGGAATGCTTTTAAATACATTATGGACAAGTATTGTTGTTGGAAAAGCATTTTATGTTTTATTTGCAACTAGAGCAATTAAACAATTAGTTATGATTCCAATTAATATCATTGTTTTTTCTTTTATTGAAAAAGCTTTAGATAAACCTTTTAATAAATATGTGAGGATAGATGATGATTAAAATTGAAAATGTTTCATTTAAATACCCTAATTCTAAAACAAATATTTTAAGTAATTTAAATATGACAATTACCGAAAATCAAATTGTTGCTATTGTAGGCAAAAATGGTTCTGGAAAATCCACAATTGCCAAACTATTGTCAGGAGTTAAAAAATTAAAAAAAGGAAAAATCTTAATCGATGATATAGATATATCAAAAAAATCTAAGGAACTTCAAAATAAAGTTGGAATTGTTTTTCAAAATCCAGAAAATCAAATTATTTTCAATAATGTATATGACGAAATTTCTTTTTCAATTAAAGATTTGAGCAAATCCGAAATTGAAAACAGAGTTTTAGCTTCTATTTCTCAAGTTGGAATGTCTGATTTAAAAAATGAAGAACTTTATTCTTTATCATTAGGTCAAAAGCAAAGAATTGTTATTGCTGAAGCTTTGGCAAGAAAACCAAAATATTTAATTTTAGATGAACCAACCACAATGATTGATAGTTTTGGAAAGGAAAAAATTTATGAAATCATCAGAAACTTAAAACTTCAAGGTTATACAATTATTTTAATTACAAATGTTGCAGATGAAATTTTATTAGCAGACAAAATTTTTATTTTAGATAATGGCAGTATCTCACATGAAATTGATAAAAAAAATCTGATTTCAAATGTTAATATTTTTAATGAATACGGTTTGCAAATACCTACTTTACTACAAATTTTAGCTGAATTAAAAAATTCCGGAATTGATATTAATCTACAAAACTTATCTGTTTCTGATTTTGTAAATTATTTGAAAGGTAAACTATTAAATGAAAAATTTAATTAATTTTATATTTTTTATTTCATATACAACATTAATTTTTTTATTACCAAATAATATTTTAATTTTGTCTCTGTTTATTTTTCATATTGCAATTATTATATTTTTAAATGTAAATATTAAATCAATCATTTCTGGTATGATAAAAATTTTTCCTTTTATTTTATTTACATTTATTATAAATATGCTAATTGACAATTTTTATAATGCATTATGGATTGGAATAAAATTGATTCTTGTTTGTAATATTACTTTTATTTATTCTAAAACACTTTCTACTGCTTCATTTGCTAAAACAATAAAATTGCTTTGTTCTCCTTTAAAAATATTTCATATTAATACAGATGATATTGAAATAATGATTTGCATATCTTTATCCATGATATATGTTTTAAAATCAAATTTGGATGAGCTTAAAGATTCTTGCAAATCAAAATATATAAAATTTAATATTTCTAATTTAAAATTTATTTTTTCCAAATTATTTTTGTCTCTAATAAGGCGAATTAATCAAATTGAAGAATCTTTAATTTCAAAAGGATTTTAAAATTAATCGAATTCTTTATCTAACAAGAAATGCGAAGTACTTTGCTATATAGAATAAAAGCGGACATTATCAACATTTTTAAGTCCGCATCTTTGTTCTATGTGCCAAATTTTTGTAAAAAAAATTTGTGTGCAATTTGGCGTAGCCTTTATCTAATAGGAAAGTTTAAAAAACTTTCCTATTAGATAAAAAGACATCACAATATAAGGAATTTCAACAATTCCTTATATTGTAATGTTTTTGTTGATATTAAATTAACTAAATAAAAGGGCATACTTTTTCGCAAGTATACCCCTTGTATTTATTCTTCTGCTGATTCTGATTCTTCAGTTTCTGGAGCTTCATAAGCTTCTAAAATAGCTTTTTGAATTTTTTCTCTAGTTTCAGCATTAATTGGATGAGCTATATCTTTGAACTCTCCACTGTTTGGGATTTTTTTGCTAGGCATAGCAATAAATAATCCGTTTTGTGATTCGATAACTTTAATATCATGAACTGCGAATTCGTTATCGAATGTTACAGAAGCAACAGCTTTCATTCTGTTTTCTGAATTTACTTTTCTTAAACGTACGTCTGTTATTTGCATTTTGTACCACCTTCCAAAGTTTTATTATACATATATTAATTTATATGTACAATTATTATATTCGCCATAAAATATTTTTTTCCTTCTTATTTTTACAGTATTTTTGTTTTTTTTAAACTTTTTTATCAAAAATTTCATATACTGTATTAATAAATATTTTTAGTTGAAATTTGTTATCAAACAGTATATAATTGTGGTGTTGAGTTTGTTAAAAATTCTTATTTATATATATTATTTTGCAAGGAGTTTACAATAGGCATGAAAATTGATAATTTAGATAATTATAAACATATACATTTAATTGGTATTGGTGGAGTTAGTATGAGTGCTATTGCAGTTACTCTTCAACGTTGGGGGTATAAAGTAACTGGTTCAGATGCCAATCGAAGTGAATTTACTGATAAACTTGTTGAAGTTGGTATTTCTGTTACAATAGGTCATGATTTAACTAATTCGCGATTAGCTGATTTAATTATTTTTTCTGCTGCTATAAAAGATTCTGATCCTGAAATGGTTTTAGCCAGACAATGTAACATTCCAATGGTAACTAGAGGTGAATTTGTAGGATATTTAACAAGACGTTATAAAGAAAGTATTTGTATTTCTGGAACTCATGGAAAAACAACAACAACTTCAATGATTGCTTTATGCTTTTTAGAGGCTCATTTAGATCCTACTATTCAAGTTGGAGCTATTTTAAAGCAAATAAATGGAAATTATACTGTTGGAATAAGTGATTATTTTATATTAGAAGCATGCGAATATATGGAAAACTTTTTGCGTTTTAGTCCAAAAACAGAAGTAATTTTAAATATTGATAATGATCATTTAGATTATTTTAAAACTTTTGATAATGTAAAAAGAGCTTTTGAAAAATTTGCTTCGCTTGTTCCTAGCAATGGACTAATAGTTACAAATGCAGATGATCCATCTTGCTTAGAATTACACAAAACAACACGCGGTAATTTTGTTACATATGGAATTAAAAATTTATCTGCAAATTATACAGCTAAAAATATCAAACATAATGCTTTAGGTTTTTCAGAATTTGATGTTTTTTATAATAGTAGTTTTTATATGCATGTTAGACTATCAATTGCAGGAAAACATAATGTTTCAAATGCTTTAGCTTGTATTGCTGTTGCAGCATATTATGGAATTTCAAAAAATACAATATACTCTGCTTTATTAAAATTTACAGGAGCTCATCGTCGTTTAGAATATGTTGGTTCTTATAATTCTTTTTCTGTATATGATGATTATGGGCATCATCCAACAGAAATTAATGCAACTGCAAATGCAATAAAAGATAAAGATTTTAATGAGTCTTGGGTTATTTTTCAACCACATACATTTAGTAGAACCAAAAATCATTTAGATGATTTTGCCAAATCTTTGCTTACTTTTGATCATATAATAGTTACAGATATATACGCTGCACGTGAGCAAAACACTTTTAATATTTCTTCAATAGATTTAGTTAATAAAATTCGTTCATATGGAAAAGAAGCACTATATATGAAAGATTTTGATGAAATAGCTTATTATATTAAAAAACATGCGAGATCAAATGATTTGGTACTTACTTTAGGTGCAGGAACTGTTACAGAAATTGGTCCTAAAATAATAAAATAAAATTTGTGCGAAGCCTTTATATTATAAGAAATTCGGAGAAAATTCCTATAAGAACAATAGCGGACAATATTATATGTCATACTATATAAATTTATTGCAAAGTCCGCGTCAATTGTTCGCCCACCAAAATTTCTTTAGAAATTTTGTGTGGATTTGTGGCGAAGCCCTTAATATTATAGGAAATTCGAAGAAATTTCCTATAATATTAAAAATATGATGGGGTTTTACTTCATCATATTTTTTATCATTATATCTGCAAATACTCCATATCCTATTTCAGGATTTGAAACTAATACATTTGTTAACACACCTATTAATTTCCCGTTTTGTATAATTGGAGAGCCACTCATTCCGCATATAATTCCTCCAGTTTTTTCTATTAATCTGCTGTCCGTTATTTTTATTTCCATACTTTTATTATCTATGTCATTATTTTTATAAATATCTAAAATTTTAATATCATATTCTTCACTTTTTCCATCTTCAGTTGAACATAATATTTTAGCTTCACCTATTTCAATTTCGTCTCTTGAGGCAATTTCTATTCCATTTTTGTATTTATCATTTACGGTTATTGCAGATATATCATCAATTTGTCCAAAAATTCCAAAATCAGTATTATCTTTTACAGATCCAATTAATGTCCCATTTGTGATACTTCCTTTTATTTCTCCAGGAATTCCTTTTTCTCCTTTTGTCATACTTACAACTTTTGATGTCACTACTTCTCCACTTTGAATATTTAATAATTCTTCTGTATCGCTATCAGATATTCCATGGCCTAATGCCGCAAATTTTTTACTATTAGGCTCATAAAATGATATTGTACCTATTCCACTTGCGCTATCCCTCACCCACAATCCTAATCTATATTCACTTTTGTTTATTTGCATTGGCTTTATTTTAGATGTAATTATTTCCCCATTATGAACATATTTTATATCTATTTCATTTCCTTTGGCTTCATTTACAATATTTTGTAGTGTTTTTACTGAATCAATTTCAACATTATTTAGTTCTAAAATCGTGTCACCTTCTATAATATTAGTCTTTTCATATGGTTTTTCTATTTCATTATCTATATTTGTTAATTCAGCCAATCCAATTACTAATACGCCATTTGTGTACAATTTTAATCCTATTAAATTTCCAATTGGTATAACTTTTGTTTTTGGAATTGTTGTTACTGAAATTTCTTTTACTTTTATTTTTCCCAGTAATCTTACATCAATTTTTTGACTTTCTGAATCCTCTTGCCATGTTTCAATAATATCATTTTTATTTTTTATAAGTTCAATTCCATATAGTTTTTTAATATTTAAATTTTCTCCAGGAAGAAGAATTACATTTGATGGTATTTGTGAAATATTAGTCACATAGCATAAAACAATAATTAAGAACAAAATTAAAAAAATAAATTTCTTTTTCATGATTACCTCTTTATAATTTTGTCCCTTTATTAATTTACTTATACAATACATATTTGAATTTTTCAGAACAAAAGCGAACAATAAAAAATCATCAGACAAAAAAAATGTAAACAAGTTAATGTTTACATTCTTAGAATAATTTATCTATTTACATAGTCATTTGTCTTATATAATCGATTTTTATATTTTGCCAGTGCTGTATATATAGATTTTTTTCTTTTTGCTAATTCCGCATCTGTAATGACTTCTGCATCTGGCGGAGTAGGTCCTGTATATTGTTCATCAGTTTCTTCATAATACCATCTGGTACCTTTTTTAATTAATATTTCAAAATTACCTGTTTGATAAACTTTATAAATCTCATTATGCAAGTATTTTATGACCGGAACATAATTTCCTCCAGTTATACATGTATAACATCCTAAATTTCGATGATCATATAAATATAATACTTCAGGGCCATTCGGCAATTCAGTTAAATTTAATTCTCCACCACCATATGGAAAATGTTCTATATCGACTATAGGATCATTTGATCTAACATGTACATTCTCAATATTTTCTTTACTTCCAGAAGGATCAAAAAAATCAATATTGTAATATGTATTTGTCGAATCATCATATGCACAAACAATTTCATAAGAATCATTTAGTACTTTTGTATTAACTCTTTTAGCATCATACATAAATTCTGCACTTATATCAGAATCATATATGTCACTACTGCTTACTAATTCTGGACAATCATATCTATGATATGAGTATGTTTCACCAGTATTTTCTGCTGCTGTTCCGTGATTTATTCTATCTGCAAAATATAATGTTTCTACATTTACATAGTTATTATTATTATTACTTTTTACTACAGCATAATTATTAAATAAAGATGTTCCACATGGCATACCTTGAAGAAATGCCACCATTGTTACATTATTTAAAATTGCTTCCCAGTCGCTTTGTTTTAGAACTGGTAAAAGATAATCATAATTTGAACTAAAATAATGATCATTATATGTCGAAATAGCAGAATTTAAATTGTATTGTATTGAATTTTTTATTAAATTTCTTTTATGTTGCGCAAATATAGAATCTTCACTTTCTGGATTATTATCAGTACCTATATTGAACATTTGTGCTGTATCATCTTCAAAATCAATATATTCGTCTGGTATAGTATGTGTACTAGGATCTTCGTACGTTTGCTTAATTGTACCAGCTTCTATATCAGCTAAATTTCTTTGTACCCATAATGACAAAAAATAAGCTTTTATATAATATTCTTTTGCATCATAATCATCTATTATTATATCTTGTCCATCTGCATGATATGTAACCTTTAATGGACTATAATTACTAACATTTCCCATAATAAGATATTGGAAATCCGCATTAG
Source organism: uncultured Clostridia bacterium (assembly GCA_947588885.1). GTDB lineage: Bacteria > Bacillota > Clostridia > TANB77 > CAG-508 > UMGS1994. Next base: position 39,049 of record CANQAH010000004.1, on the reverse strand, counting down.
TGCTGTAATCTTTTTCTAATTGAAGTGTTGTTTCAATTATTTGATCACCAGTCTGATATCTCAATTCTCTTATCACACCTTCTGCACTGTTTCTTTGAAATGGAGAATATGTTTTATCATTATTTGGTGGATTAAAAGCACTTCCTGCATATGATTCCCCATATTGTATATAATTTATATAATTATATATAGGTGGTATTGTAGGATCTGCAGAATTAAAATTTAATACCTGATATCTAACATTATCATGTGTTAATACATCTGGATTCTTATTTGCGTCTATAATAGCTTGAATTGATGATACTCCAGCTTCACTTGGCTCTGTTGAACTAATGTTATGCGCATCTCTCGCAACTGTTTTTAGTAAAAAGCTTCCTTCTATAGTAACTTTGCTTGGATCTATTAAATACCCTGATTTTGAAAATTCAGGTGTAACATAACTTCCACTATCCGCACGATGATAACTAGGTTGCTTTTCTCCATATAGTGTTACATAATTATCAAGTGTATAACTTGCTATTACATCATAATGAGTTGTACCGGCTGTTTCTTGTACATATTCACCGCTATAATATATGAATGGTTTTAACATATAATTATATGCTATATCAGCTTCATCAGGATTCGTAGTAACACCTGAACCACTATCTTTTTTATATTGAATCAATTTTTCAGTACTTAAAGATGTCATACCATCTCCATCTAATGCAGGTTCAGGTGCCTTTAATGGACTATAAATATAATATCCATCATACGTCGTAAATAAAACTGCTGGTACATATACTTGCAATCTTGATTTTGCTGCACCAGACATACCTAAATTTGTTGCCAAAGTAGTAAAAAAAGTATTAACCGAAGCTAATACATAACTTTTTACTGATTCACCTGTGACTCTAGATGTATTTAATGTATTTATCTGAAATGAAGATACAGCGTCATAAACTGAATCGTTTAATTTAGTTTGATATTTTGATTGCAATGTAATTGTGTCAGTCTGTGATTGAATATAAAAAGATAATACAATTGATATTGGTAATACTATTATGACAAATATAATTGCAAAATTTTGATATTTCATTGACTAACCTTTCTCTAATTAATTGTTACTATTACTTCCGTTGTTTTGCACAACTCCAGAATGTGAACCAGAAATTTGATATGAACCTTTTCCAGCTATTGAATAAAATACATTTCTAAGTGATTGAGCAATTGTTGTGTCTGTATTTGTTGAAGTAACAGAGAAGATATCTCCTTCTTTTAGTACATATTTTCCTGTTCCACTATATACTTGACTTTCAATTGTTCCTGTATATACAGAATAATATACGTTTTCACCTATAACTTTACTTGTTGTCCATGTTGTTTTTTTACCAACATTTTCATCAATTGCTTTAACTTCTAATTCTGTATTGAAAGTATGACCTAAAGCTGAAAGTTTTTGTTTATAATCATCTAAATCAGCTTGTCTAATTGCACCAACATTTCTTTCCTTATCAACAAATTCAACAGTTTCTTGTTGTGCAGCCTGTGATGCAATAACATCATTTCTATCAGCTATTGTCATTAGTGGAAACATAAACATTAAGGCTGCTGCTAGCATCATACCAATTAATGTTACATATGTGTCATTCATCTTATTTCCTCCCTGTCATTTTATATCTTATTTCAATTTGTATGTTATAATTACTTTTGTATTAGCTGGTCTTAATACAATTTCTTCATTAAGAATTTCGTCTACATATATTTGTCCATCTGTTCTAATTTCATCATATGATTCTAAAAATTTACGATCTTTATATTTCATTAAATAATTGTTATTGTCTCTATACTTTAAGTTTGGCATAAGTTTTGAATCAATGCCATATATATACGCATTTATTCTTTCTAAATAATATTGTCTATTCTGATTTGCCCATTTTGCACCATACATATATGCAGGTTTACCTGTTATTTCATAATTATCTTTTATTCTTTGGTAGAAATCAGGATAGCTTGGATCTGGTGAATCAGTCCCAGAAACTATTATACCCTCAATTTCTTGATCAAACACTTGCAACTCATTGCCATGTTCATCTAAAATTCTCACCATTATATTATCATCTGACTGACAATATCTATAAATTGAAGGTATAACAGTTTCTATTCCGACTTCTCTTGTTACATTAGTGTCTAAAGGCTCTATTTTACTTACAAATTTATTTAATTGCAAATTTGTTAAAACTGCATCTGCAGTTTCTCTTGCCTTACCAACCATAAACATTGTAACACTAAAAGCTATTACAAATAGCATAGCTGCCCCTGCCATTTTTAGTGCATCAGAAACATTTTCCATTTATATCTCCTAAGAATTCTTTTCAGCTATTGTAACAGCATAAATAATTCCATCTTGCTCAGTTTCTGTTACTGTATATTTTTTTCCACTACTTATTTTTTTAGCTAATTTTCTATATTCATCTCTAGCAGTATTTATATGGTCTTGAGTATTATCACCATTATCTTTATCTTCATAAACATTTGCAGCTTTACAAGCACTCTCTAATGTACCACTATCAGTATATCCAGCAACTGGTTCTCCAGTAGATACATGTATACTAATAAATTTTCCACTCTCACCAACATACTGTGAATTTTGTGTGATGATGTCCTCTATCATTGATTTAACATCTGTACCATTTAAAGTACCTTTTGTACTATAATTTTTTACTGTTGCATTATACATGTTTTTATCATTTTGACTCATTGAAGTAGCTGCTGTTTGTATTGTTGAGTGTGCTGATTGATAAATATACATAGATATTGCTATTAATAAAATTGATATCAGGATAGCTCCTGCTATAATTAAGGCTTTTGACGCATTCTCCATAATTTTTTCCTCCTTTTTCTTTTGATTTTTTTATTTTTAGTCCCTTTTTAGGGAAATCTTAAAAACATTTATTCATTTGTTTCTATGTTTACTTCATCTTCAATTGCTGTAAATATAATTTTTTTAACTTGTCCTGTTTTTTGATGATATTCAATATTTGTAATTTTGAAATTCATATCACTAAAAGCATATGAAACTTTTTCGATTCCAGCTTTTTCTCCAAGTATTAGATCTTCCATTGGAATCATACTTCCTCTAGATTTAATTTCAAGAAAAACTTTTATTGAATTTTCATCATTTTCTAGAAACATATTTTGTTCATCTTGTGTAATGTTATTTTTTTTGTTTTCTTCTATTGCTCTATTCATTAAAGTTATTAATGTATTAATTTGTACTTCACTATTTTCATATATTGTAAATTCATCATTAAATTTCTTAATTTCATTTTTTTTATTTCTATATTCTACATAATTTGCAAATACAATACTAATTATTGCAATTAAAGCAACCATTAGGATAATAATACTACTTTTTATATTATCTGCTTTTTGCATCATCTCTCCTTATATTATATTATACAATATTTAAACATTTTTTGCAACACTAATATAATTATCCAGCAATGTCATCGATTTTGGTAGTTAAATTATCCATTTCATCTTCAGTAAAAAATGTAACAACATTTATTCTACCTGTATCATTATATCTTACATCTACTTCAAAAGTATATATATCATTTGCCTCTGGCTGTGTATCACTCTTATAATAGCATCTACTCATTAATTGATTTAATTGTACAGAATTCCAATCTTGAATATTATTATATGTCTTATTTGTTAAACCATGGTCTAACCTAATATTAATCCTTAATATTCGTGGATCATTAGGTCCAGTAACTTCAGTTGAAGCATTATAATCTTTTGCAAAATATATAGTTGAAACTATATCATGTATTGTTGCTAGTTTCTGAGTTTCTGAACCGGCATTATTTCTTACTGCTCCAGCAAATCTTGTAAAATTAGAATTAAAAGCATTTAATTCATTAATTTCTTCTCTGTCAAAATATTGCTTTGAAACTTCTAATGCAGATGAAAAAATTCTTGTTCCTATTGCTACTAATAAAACAGCTAATAAAGTTCCTGTTGCAATTAATAATGCTTTTGAAATATTTTCCATTTTTATCCTTTCATAATATATTAAGTATTAATTTCTTCAAATGTCATTGAACAAATTCTTCCAACATTATTATAATCTATTTTAGTACATTTAAATACTCTTAATTTTAAGTCATTAAATCCTGATGTATCTGTTTCAACTACTTTGTTGCTAGTAACTTTTTGAGTTACAGTTTTATTTCCTTCAATAGCTATTTTTACTATTTTATCATAATCTGTTCCTTGTAAATCATACAGTGTGCCTGAGTTAAAAACTAAATCTGTATCTTCGCCACTTTTATTCCATACAACTTTGTATTCCCCTGTAGTTGAATCAAACTCAAAATCCTTTACATATGTTATTTCTCTTGAATATACAGGTGATAACAATTTAAATACTATGTCTATAGAATTTGCATCATCAGGTACGTATCTTCCATCTGGATTAAAACTTCTTTGTAAATTACAAATTTCATTATTATTAATAGCCATTCCAATAGCTGAAATCAAATCAGTTCCATACATCATTTGTTTGTCATATGCGATATATTTCATATTAAACTCATTTGTATCTTCCATTACTAGTTTATCTGCTTTTACATTTTCAACAGTCCTAATTCTCGAAAATACAAATATGAGTAATGAGCTTAATAATATTCCTATTATTACTCCAGATGCTATACGTAAAGCAAGAGCTGCGTCTTCCATATTATTCTCCTTTACATCATATTACTCATAGTGTTAAATGCATCTGTCATACTTAATAGTCCTATAACACATAATGGTACAATTAAATATCCAACAAATAATGAAACCATTGGAGCAAAACCAACTACTTTACCAATTAATGATTTTCTTGAAATTAATCTTTCATTAGATTCTTTACGTTTTTCTTGATAATATGCTCTTTCTGTATCTAGCTCATCAAAAGCTTGTCTAATTGGTATTTTTTCAACCGCTGATTGCAAACTTTCAACTATACGTATCAATTGTGGAAATGCTATATCTTCTTTTAATTCTTCCAGAGCTTCCCATGGACCACTTTCAAAGTTATTAACACATTTTGAAATTGGTTCTCTAAATATATTTGAATATCTTTCTAGCCATTCCAAAATCATTTCAACATTAACTCTTTCGATTTTCATAAGCATAAGTATAATTGTTTGATACTGCATAACTTCATTTTCCATTTCCATTTGTCTCATTATTTTTTGGAAAACAAGTAGCCATATTGGTCCATAATACGCTATTGCTCCAATTCCAAATGATATAAGCAATTCAAACCATTGTATATACTCATTTTGTATTGTTTTTAAATCTTCATATATCCAATCTGCTGCTTCTCCTATTTCTTCATCAGTAGCAGTTTTATAATAATCATCTTTTTTTATGTTTTCTAAAATTGTATCTCTAGTTACTTCTGTATTTGGCCTAAATTTAGCTATATACTTGTTGTGAACCTCTAATTCTGCATATGCCTTTTTTTCTTCATTTTCACTCATCATACCTAGTAAATCATAATCTGCTTTTGGTTCAGTATATATGTATGAAATTGTTAAATTATGTAATTGCCAAAATACAAAAAACGTTACAAGGAATCCAATCAAAGCGTATAAACATCTATCAATATAGAGCCATTCCATTTTAAGTTTAGTTGCTGCTTCTTTCATTAACTTAACTTTTAGTCTATATTCTTTTGTATCTTTTTTAGGCATTATTTTATCAATAAATGCTTTTACAATTTTTTTCTTATATAATTTTTGCTCCCATGGATTTTGCATATCTTTTCCAGTGTCTACACTTCCATTATCTTTTAATTTTCTAACTAAAAGATAACAAACAAAAGTTATAACTATCAAAATAATTTGAATTATAAATCCTAATTTACCATTATAAAATGACTTTGTAAATGAAAAAGTATTTAAAGCCCAGTTTTTTACAACTTCAAGAAATAGAATAGGTACAGCAGATATCATTGCAAGTGATTGAAAAACATAATCAAGTTTTTCTCTTTTTAAAATTTCTATCTGCATTTCTTGAGTTATATTATTTAAGTTTTTCAAATATAATGATGCACCATCTGAATCTGCCCTATCACCAAATTCTTTTGTAAGATATGATATACCAGCAAATTCTTTTAAAAAGCTATTTGGCGCAACATCATAATATTTTTCTAGTTCCATTTCAGGATCATCTGAAATTAATATTTCATAAATTTTTTCTGCTTGTTTAGAAACCTCTAGTTCATCATTTTGTGCAACTTCGTAAACAGCTTCTTCAACAAGATTAAATTCATGATATGCATGTCTCATTTCTGAAAACATATCAATCTGTTCTTTTAATAATTTATTATCTACTTTATCAACAAGTCCATCTAAAAATGTTTCAATAAAGAATAATTCAAATAATAATAATGTTGCCATTAATACTATATTTTTTCTAGCTACTAAAATAATGATAATTGTTAGTGGCAATACTATCATTATTGCTTTTGTCATCATCCTAGCAACTTGTCCTCTTGTTAAATACTCATCTTCAAGGTTAATAATTTCAAGTCTTCTTCTTATTTTTAATATGTATCTTCTTACAAAAGGTATTTTTACTAGGAAAATATATATTTTTTGATACATTATTTCAGTTGAAAACTTTTTAGTTTTGGTTCCATCAACTAAGGAAGCAACAAACTTTGTATTCTTTTTATTTGTAAATTTATTGACAATTAAATATGCTACAACTATTACGCCAAATAATGCGAAAACGCCAATAATTAGTTTTCCTAGTACGTCTGTTGACATGAAATTTCCTCCTTTTTAGTTTTATAATTCTGGTGCTGGTTGTACTGAGTGTGATGGAGTAGAAGGTTGTGAATTTTGCTGATATTGTTGATATTGTTGGTATTGTTGATTTTGCTGATATTGTTGATTTGGTGAATTTTGTGAATTGAATCTTGCACCTTCTGTTGCTGTTGCCCCAATTCTTTGTGGACTTATTCCCCAGTTTCTTTGTATAAATTGATCAAATGCAATTTGATCATTATCATCCATATTTTCTCTCATTTCTCTTATATTCGTATCAGAAATTGGATTAACCAAAATATATGAATCATTAGAGAATTCTAGAATATTTCTATATTTGTATAATTCTTTATTAGTTGACTTTGAAAAATATACTGTTGCATTATCAAAAAATTTATCAAATTTGCCTTCCATTGTGTTTTCTTTTCTATAATCATATGTATATTCATTTTTTTCTTCAATTGGTATACATTCTGTTACTCTTTCAATATAACGTCTACCTCTGAAGTCTTTAACTAAGTGTATATCAAAGTTTAAAACTTGAACAACCTGCTCTTCTGCAACTTTCTCATCTGTGAATGTTCCTGCACGAAGCATTGAGTTTCTAAGGGCTGTTATTAAGTTTGGAAATGTTTTAGCGTGGTGAGTGAATAATGTAAATTTAGATGCAACCTGTGCTGACTGAATCATCCAAGATGCAACTGGGTCAGTTGCAACCTCACCTATGATATTAACAGAACCATCAGTCTTTTTCTGAACGTCCAAACATTCCTGACCAGCAATTGTTTCTGTCTCACGCATTGATAATATATTTCTTGTTGGATAAATTTTTCTTAAGTGCAACTCAAATGCAGTTTCAGTAATACGAAGGTTCATTGTTTCGTATATACTTTCAATCATAGCCATAAGCATTGTTGTTTTTCCGGCAACCTTGCTCACCAGTAAGTGCTATAATTCTTGCACCTTTTACAAGGAATTTTAATAATTGTATTGCTTCTTCTTTTCCATCAAATCTAACTATTTGTTCAAGTGTAGCTCTCTTAACATCGAATTTTCTTACGAAGAATGCCCATGTCTCAGACATACTTGGTCTAACAACAACGACACGAGAACCATCTTTCATTTCATTTATCTTATAACCATTTGTATCAGATAACTGACCTGGGTTATTATATTTATATATGTTTTGGCAAACTCTCTTAAGTTCTGCTTCAGTTCCAAATGAAAGAAATGCCAAACGTATTGATTTACCTTGGAAGAATATCCAAATACTATCACATGCTCTTGGAACTTTTGCATCTAGTACTTGGTTTAGATAGTCACCATCTGTTTGTGCAACCTGACTTAAGAATGATTCAGGAAGTCCAGATACACCTCCAGATACACCATCTATGTTCATATCTCTTACTTCATCAATACTACTATATCCTTTATATTGTTGATAAATTCTTTGTACTACTATTTCCAATTTATCTGTAAATGATAATTGGAAATTTTCTTTGTCATAAATTGAACTTATTTCATCATCTGTAATAACATAGCAAGGTTTTGATTCGCCTTGAATATATTTTAATACAGCTAAATTGTATTTTTTTATAAGTTCTGTTAATGCCTCATATCCAAAATCTTTTTGATACTCATGAATTAATACATCAAATTTGTCTTGTCCTGTTAGTAAAGAAGGTATATCAAAAGGTATTGCTTTAGATATATTTGTTTCAGTTACTCCATATTCTTTAGATAAAAGGTCAAATATAAGTTCTTTTATATATTTTTTATCATTGACGTCACCATATGTACAGCCTTTTAAAGCCTTTTTCAACTCATATTTCTTGTTTTTCCTTCTTTTTAATTCTTCTTCTGATAGACCAATATCATAAAGATTTACTTTTGTAATTTCATCAAGTCTTCTTTTTATGAATGCTATCATTTTTTCTAAAGTATACGTCTGGTCATCTTGTTCTATTAGGTTTTCTGTTTCTGCTTTTTGGTTTTCTTTTATTTTATATACTATATATCCTAATACAGCTAAAATGACTAAAATAATTAGTGCTAAGTTAACCATCTCTAAAGAAACTCCTTTCTCTTTTGCTACTTTTCCTTCTTTTTTATCTCATCATTGCTACTTCTTGTACTTTTAAAATTAATCTTTCTCCTGCTTTTTCAACTTCATCAATAAATCCTACATTTCTATCTGTACTACTAATTAAGCTTTTTCTAAATTTCAAGAAATATGTTCCTATTTGTCCCTCATTTGCAGCTTCAAAAAATAATGTATTATACGAAATAGCTGGTATTTCTTTTTTTTCACCCATAAATCTAGCTATATTCTTTTTAGTATATTTAGAATATCTGTCATATCTACCTATCAATGGTAATACGTTTCCTTTTTTGAAAATTGGATTTTCATTTTTTAATTTAATATATTCTTCCATGTCACTTAATCTTTGTGTTAAATTAAAAACAATTACATCTGACAAATTTAATATTTCATTTACCCATTCAGAATCAGTACCTTTTGGTGAATCAACAAATACATGATCATAATGTGGAGATGCAAATTTTATTAGGTCTCTATATGTTCCCATTATTCTGTTTCTATCTTCAATACTTGTTGGTTTATAACTAGGAATAGTTTCCAGTCTTCCTCTGTACACAACTCTTGAATAATTTGTTATTTGATCACCTATATCTCTTCCACTTGCAATTAATTTTGATAAACCATCAATACCTGTACCAATGTCTACTTTTCCGGCATTTAATAGTTCAAGTGCTTTTCTGTTTTCAACTTCTCTGTCTGTCCAATATGCTCTTTCTAATGTTGTATCATTAAAATTAAGATCTACTACTAGTATTCTACTATTATGCTCAACTGCTAAATACGATGCCAAAGCTATTAATGATAGCGTTTGTGCAGTTTCTTTTTTTCTATTACTCCAAAAAGTTATAATTGCCATTCTTATGCTCCTTTTTCAATTCTTCTAACTGCTTTTCTAACTTCATTTACGATTGAACCTTCTTGTTCAAGAATTCCTTCTACTAGAAATATTAAGCCATCTTTATATTGTGCACTAAGATTTTTAAAATTTATTTTCGCAGCTCTTTGATTTTCTATTATAGAGCTTTGATCACCTCTGTCAAAAGGAAAGTATACTTTTCCTTTTTCCCAATTTATTTTACATCCCATTGCTAAATATTCTAAATATTCGTCTTCCTCTTTAGACATATCTTTTGAAAATAATATTTTTGTTACTGTTAATGGCTCTTGTAAAGAAGCCAAGGCTTCAAGTCCTCTTCTTAAAGAATATATATCAAATGATGTAACAAAATAATGTTTTATTGCCTGTTTTGCATCAAATGCGCAATACCCAATATATGTATCTATATCTAATAATGCATAATCATATGGGGCTTGTTCTTCACTTGTTGCTCCTACATATTGTAATAATTCATTCATATTTGAAAATCCTACTGCAACATCTATTCCTTCAAATTCGCTCATATATGTACGTGCCGGTTTAATGACAGGCACGACATATTTAGCTTTTTGTGTAATCGTAGAATCTATAATAACTACCCTTTTTCCAAGTACAGTTAATATTTTAGCAACATATAATAAGAAATCTGTTTTATCATATGAACCTATAAATGCGATTTTTTTCATTTGCTCCTCCAGTTTTTATATTAGTATCCCATATCTCCAAGTAAAGCTTCTCTTGCTTCTTGTACAGCTGCTTTTTCTGCGTTGAATCCATCTGTAGCTTTATCTTGGCTATCTTCTGTATCAAATTGTGCTAGTAATGAATCTATAAATTGTCTACTTATGTCATTTCTCTCAGCTTCAATTATAGCAGCTTCAATGCTAGAATATGGTCCTGTTGGATTTTCTGGATCCTCTCCTGCTAATCCGTTAATTAAATTTATAACTATTGGATTTGGAGTATATGTTTGTGCAAGAGCTGGTTGTGCAGCATTTGTATATTTTGTTGCATATAAAAATGCTCCATCTACTATGTATGATTCTATAATAGCATTATTCAATGTTAATAATTGTCCTTCAGAAAGTGTAACCCAAAGATGATTTGTTCCGGCTTCATCAACTTTTACTTTTGATGCAATTACTAAATCAACACCATTGTAATATTTAATTCTTATATCTATATAGTCATCGCTTTCCAATTTTGATGGTAAAGATATTGATGAATATTCAACTTGTCTGAATGTTCCTGCTTTGCCTTCTTTTACTACCATATCTTCTGTAACTACTGTTCCTGCTTTCATTGGTATTTTAGATATTATGCTATAATATTCTTTTCCTGATTCGTCTTTAACTAAATAATTTTCTTTGGTTGCAGATGTTAATGCATTTTCTGGAATTGAGTTTTTATCAACTGTTTTCGTTTCAAGTAGTGTCCCATTTCCATCTTGATCCCCATTAAGTAATTGGTTTTCTTTTACATCACTTTTTAGAACAAGTACTTGCGTATATTTTGATTCATATGATTTTATAAGAGCTTCTTTTTCTTCATTTAAGCCCTTTATTTTCATGAATAGTAGCCCTATTACTATTGCTCCTATAATTATTGCTACTAAAAATCCTAAAAGAAAAGAATTTCTCATTTTTCTCTGCATTGGATTCATTGCCATAGTTATTTTCCTCCTTGATTTGATATCTTCTGACATTTTTTATCTATAAACTCTTATTGTTATTGTACAACATTGTCGTTCTTAAGTAAATAAAATCGAAAGATGTAATTTAAAATATATTTTTCTGTAATTTAATTGTAATATATATTTATAAATTTCTCAAAAGCCTCGCCAACACCGTCTTCATTATTTGTTGATACAATTTCATCAGCTATTTTTTTTATAACAGGCGTGCTATTTCCCATAGCAACACCTAATCCTGCTTTTTTTATCATTGCTTCATCATTTATATTGTCTCCAATTGCAACTGTTTCATTTGGCTGTATATTTTCTTTTTCCATTATAAATTTTATTGCTTCCCATTTATCGACATTTTTATTTGTTATTTCTGTATAACAATATTCAACATAAATTTCTTCTGTACCTGTTTTAATTATTTTTTTAGACATATGTGAAACATCAAGTACATCAATATTAGGTATATTTTTTATTTTTTTGATTATGCTATTAAAAATAATCTGACTTTGGTCGCATACTGTTATTTTTAGGAATTTTAAATCATCACTTTTTTCAATATATTCGTATATATTTGAAATAATATTGATATTAGTTCTTTTTTCTTCTTGTTTATGTGCATTTTCGCTATGATAAAATAAAGTATTATAATTCAGAGATTTTGTAAGTACATCATTTTCTGTGTAAATGTTATAATAAATACTATTTTCATCACAAATTTTTACAATGTTTAGTACTTGTTCTTTGCTTAAAAATTTGTCATATACTATTTCTTTTTCACGCATATCATAAACAATTGCACCATTCCCAGAAATCAAATAATGGTTTGCACCAATTTCAGTTGACAAATCCTCAACAGAACTAATCGGTCTGCCTGAAGCTAACACAATTTCTATGCCATTGTTTATTGCTTTTTTTATTGCATCTCTAGTTCTTTCAGATACTTCGCCATATGAATTTAATAATGTTCCGTCAAGATCGATTGCAACTAGTTTATACATAAAATGTCTCCTTTTTTTACAAAATTCGTTCATATTATATCATTATCATTTTTCTTTTCAAATATTTTGTATAAAAATTTCCAGTTTATTTTTTTATATTTTACATATCATAGTTAATGAAGAAACTTGTTAGTTTTTTCGTTATATTAAACTATGGAGGTGAAAATCATGACAAACAATAGTAATAGAAAATTAGTTCCTGAAGCTATGGATTCATTAGAAAAATTCAAATATGAAGTTGCTAGTGAAGTTGGTGTTAATTTAAAAAACGGTTATAATGGAAACATTTCAGCCAGAGATGCTGGTAAAATAGGTGGAAACATGGTTAAGAAAATGATACAACAAGCTGAAAATTCAATGATTAACAAATAGTTTTATTTTGAATAGTCATAAGTTTGAATTTTTTTAGAATTTATGAATGTTTAAAATTGCAACAAGAAGAGTAGTAAAACTACTCTTCTTGTTGATTTCTTATAGTAATTCGATTCTTAAATTAAACTGTATACAGATTAATTATGTGTCTTTTTATCCTTGTGCTGATTGTGAACCAGTCTTTTTATTCCACCAGTCTCTACCCTTTTTTATAAATTCTTTTATTTCATCATTTGTCGCATTTTTTTCTTCAGATTCTCCTAACATTTGTTGTGGCGCTTTTACTGTTGTACTTCCAATATTAGAAAATTTTACATTAATTTTATTATCTGAATATGTAACATTATCTTTTGTTATGCTAAAATTCTCTGTTGTTTTTAATTCAGTAATATATTGATCATTATTATCAAGTGTTACTTCTAATGTAACTGTCTTATTTTTATCAGTAGTACCCATTGTTGTTTCTTCATTTTTATAATCAATATAAGCTAAGTTTAGCCAGCTTCCAAGTTTTTCTTCACTTACAGTAACTTTATATTTGTGGTCTTCTTCTTTTTCAATTGTTGTTAATGCATAAATACTATTTTCTTCGTCTATTTTTCCTGAGTCATCTTTTTTGATAACGTCTTTTAATAGTCCTAATTCATGAGTTCCATCACTTAAAGCATCAAATTGATTGAAATATGTCCAACCATTTAATTTTGGTCTGTCTGTTTGGTTCATCTCTGTTGATTTTTCAACAACAACAAATTCTTTAGTATCATTACCAGCTTCTACTGATTCTCTTGGGAATGAGTATTGCTCTTTCTTACTTTCGCCATCGCCTTCTGTATATAATTTTAATTTCTTTGCATTATCTATTTCAAACTTATATTTTTCTGTTCCGCTTTTTATTTTGTTATCTTTTTCTATTGTGAAACTTGTAGCTTTTTGTGTTCTTTCTGCTGCTTCATTAATAATTTCTTCTTCTGTTTTTACTCCGTCATAATTTACTGTATATGTTTCTGATTCTTTTTCTCCGTCTCCATCAACATCTACTGTGATTGTATATTCTTTACCATTTGAACCAGTAATTTTATTTGTTTTTATTGCCTCTAAATTTAATTTCATTTTCTTAGTTTCTTCAGTACTTACAGTTGCTATTCCATTATCTGATGTTGAACTATATTTGTATTCTGTAGGTGTTCCATTAGGATCTGTAACTTTAACTGTTGATACATTGTCTTGAAAATTTTCTGATGTTAATGTTACTGGTATCATAAATTTTCCATCGCTTTGAGTTTTTATTGTTCCTGAAATTTTATTTCCGTTTGCTGATAATCCAGAAGATTCATCAATCTTAACATTAGCAACAGGTTTGTTTTCATAATATGCATATACCACATTCGTTGTATGAGGTGATAATAAGTCTTGAGCATTTTCAGTTCCATTGCCTAAAATTTCTCCACCATTTTTAATTTTAAAGTTTTTCAATACTTGATTTTTTGTATCATCTTCAGTCTCGCCTACTTTATAGCCTATTTTGTCAACAAAATCAATTTTGTCACCATAATAGTAGACTTGAATATAATCATAAGGTCCCTCTTTATGTCCTAAATCCATAATTGCTAAGAAATAGATTTGTGAATTATTTTTCTCATTATAGTAGAATGATCCATAATATGTTTCTTTAATTTTATGTATTTTAGTATCGGTTTTGTCAATCACAGAATATCTTTCATTTTTTGTCATATTAGTAACTGTAACTTTTGCATTAGGATGTAAACCGTCTTTACTTGGTCCACTTTCTTCATCTTCACCACCTACAACAGCACCAGGATAAAAATCACCAGTAACTAAAGCTATAGTTGGTTGTATATATGATTCATCACTATTCTTAATATTTGATGCATTTAAAGTTCCTTCTACTAATATACTTGCTGTCATATTTCTTCCGTCTTCACTTTCTCCAGGAGAATTAATTTTTCCTGATACATCAATATTATCAGCTGTAACTGTTGCTCCATCTTCTATTTTTAATTGTGATTTTTTACCACCTGTAAGTTTTAAATCAGAAATTGTTACTGTTCCAGATTTTACATCAACAGCAGTTTCTTTATCATTTGTTACTTCTATTTTTGTTGTAGGCTCACTTGTTGCACTTACTGCTGCAATTCCAGAATCTACTGCTTTTATTTCTACTGGAGTACCTTCTTGTGCGGTAATTGTTACTGTATCTGAAGCTGTATAATCTCCGTCAATGTATACTGTACTATATTTTTTGTCACTACTTATTGCAGTGTCTATTGATTTTTCATTTAAATTAGTAGCATCGTCTTGATCTACAACTACGAAGTCTGAATCAAATTTGAATGTATATGTTTTATCATCATCACTTGAAACTGCTGACCCATCATCTTTTACTAATTTTACAGTATCATCTTTTGGTTCACCAATTTTTAATGTAAATGTTTTGTCTTTATATTCTAACCCGTCTAATGTAGCTGCATCTTCATGATTTTCTAGCTCATCATCAAAAGCTTTTTTAGCACCTTTTACTATTTCTTTTCTTAATGACTCTCCTTCTGAAGTTAGTAAATTTTTACCTGTAGTTTGATCATAATCTTTTCCACCGTCATCTGTATATGTTGATGAAAATGTTTTTGTTTGACTTCCTACATTTAATGTAATATCTTTAATTTCTCCTTTTTCTAATACATATGCTATTGCTCCAGGTATACTTGTTTCAGCAAGTTCTGTTAATGGTACATTAGGTTTCTTAACATTTATTGTTATAGTATTTTCATCTTGTTCTAAACTGAATTTTTCTGTGAAATCTTTTGAATACGTTGTATCTGCTTCATTTAAATCTTCTACTACTTCTTCAACAAATTTTTCTGTATTCAAATTCCAATGTGCTTCTAATGTTACATCTTCATCTTCACCAGTTGTATATGTTTCTCCTTCTACTTTTGTTTTTCCTGTTTCTTTATACCATCCATCTAATTTACGATAATCAGTTTCATCTTCTGTTAATTCCTTTAATTTTACTTCTTCATCTTGATATGTATTTACTGTTTCTGTTTGCTCTTTTCCTTCATTATCTGTGTATTTATATGTGATTGTGTTTGCTGATTTAAATTGTAAACTAGAATAATCAATTTTGTACTCGCAAGGCACAAATGCTTTTTCTTTTAATCCGTCATAATCTATTTTGTATGTTATTTCTTTCTTTCCATCTTTTCCTGTTTTATCAATTTTGAATAATACTACTACCCAACCTTGTTCATATTCTGCTGATGTTGGTGTATATTCTTTTTCCTGTCCACCTTCGGTATTTAATATAATAGTCCATTTTTCTTTATAATCTTCTAGTTCTTCGATTTCTTTTCCTGGAAATTCTACTTTAATTGGAACATAATATCCTTCATCTTCTTTGAAACCAGCATCATCTTTTAAAGTTTGTTGCTTAATTTCTCCTTCTAAGCCTGCTTTAGGTGTATATCCACTTTCTTCTTGACGTTCACCATCTTTAATTTTTACTCCATTATCTGCATCATAGCTATATCCATATTTTTTCAAGTCTGCAACTGCATTTGTATCTTCTTTGATTGAGTCTGCAGAACTTACAATATCATAACTTCCAAAATCTCCTGTTGATTCTGCCTGTAATTTTAAGCCGCTCCAATCAATTGTTACTGTATGTGGTGCATATTCATCTCCATCACCGTCTAAGTCTACTGTAATTGTAAATACTTTTTCTTCATCAGGAATTATATCACCACTTTGAGCAACTTCACAAAGTGCTTTTAAAATATATAATTCTTTTTTGTTTTCAAAATCGTCTCCATCAACTTCCATGAATTGTTTGTCTTCTTCATTTTCATTATGGAAGAATTTAACTGTTATATCATTACTATCTTTGTTATATCCTTCAGGTGCATTAACTAATTTTAGAAGTAATCCTAGGTAATAAAGATTTTCTTTACCTGAATTAAAAATATTGTCTTCGTCATTCCACTCTTCACCTTCATCATCGAATATAGGAAGTACACCTGTTACTTTGTATTTATCATCTTCACCTTCAACAGCTGATACTTCTACATTATATCCATTATCTTTGTCATACCATGAACCATCTTCATCAACTTCAAATTTAGTTTTATAATCTTCTGATAATGCTTCAACTGTAAATTTTGAAGTTTTTTTCAATTTTAACTCTGTAAAATCTATTCTTATTTTTGTTTCTACATCATCAACAATAATTATAATATCTCTAGTTTTAACATCTTCTTGATCTTCTACTTCCAATAGAAGTGTAATTTTTCCTTCTGTAAATAATTTACCATCAGCATTATCAAATTCGTTATATCCATCTTTGTCTGATTTTGGTAATTTTATTTTTACTTTTGATGGATCAATTCCGCTATTTAAGCTTATTGCAAAAGGTACATAAAATCCGTTTTTTTCGCCGCCAAAACCTTTTATTTTTTCACGTTCAATTATTTCTCCTGATATTTTATAATCTCCGTCTTTTCCATCTACTGTATAATTATCATTTTCTTCGTCTATGTGATAATTAAATGATGATTTTAATTCTTCTTTATCAGCTTCAGGAATATCTTTACTTAATGTTGCCACTGAATTATATGTAAATTCTACTGTATAATTTTCTGACTTATTTCCTTTATGTGAACGTGCTAATTTTTCATCTAGTTCTATTGTTAAGTTTATTTCTTTTCCAATTAGATCTCCAAGTAAAACATTAGGATCTTCTTTTGAAGTTAATGTTTCTAATGCATCTTCAACTTTTTTCCATACAGTATCTTCTGCACTGCCTTCTGCTGTTGCATCAGATTTTAAAATTGATTGATCTCCAATTTTTATATCCTTAACATATTGCTGTTTTAATAATTCTACTAAAATTTTTGCAATTTCATCTTTACCAATTTTTGCATTTCTGTCTAATATTTTAAATGTTATTCTTTGAGTTCCTTCGTCAAATTTTGCTGTATATCTATCTTTTGTTTGTACTTTGCTTTCAACATCTTTTAGTAATTTGTCTGTGTTTACTTCTTCATATACATAATCATAATCAATGTAGTGTATCTTTAATTTTGTGCTACTTTCTAATTTTGAATCTCCTACATAATTACTTAATATATTCCATTTATTCTCTGCGCCAAAATCTCTTTGTACTCTATATATTGTCATTTCTTTTAATATGTTATCTTTGTTTGTTGTATTTATCTCTTCATTTGTCATGCTTATGCTTCTTGCTGCAAACATTATATCTCTTGTATTTAATGTGTATCTTGAAGTAAAGACATGTTCACCAATAACATAATATGAATCAATATTTTGCTGTGAACTTTTTTCAATTTTGTCTAATTCTTTTCCTAGTTCTTCTACTGTCATTTCTCTAGCTGATACTGATTTTGATATTGTTATCGCAAAGAACATTGCCATAGTTAGAAAAATTATTTTGGATAATTTCTTCTTTTTCATTTTTTTCTCCTTTCCTTTTAATTATATGTTACTGATGCTGTTACTGTAGTTCCATCTGTTAATGTTATAGTTGCTGTACTTGCTTTATTTTGTAAAGATATTTGTGGTGATCCTTTTCTTGCTCCACTTTCTCCTATTGTAAAACTTGTATAGCCGTCGAATGTACTACCATTTTTCTTAACTACAAATTTGTATTGCATTACATTTCCTGTTCCTTCTTGAGGTATACCTGTTAATGTTATTGAATATGTATCCTTCTTTGGTGGAGTACTTGTTGGTTTCGTAGTTGGTTTTGTTGTTGGCTTTGTCGTTGTTCCTCCTCCAGAATTTCCACTGTTTCCACTATTTCCTGTGTTAGTGTTTGTCTCTGCTTTGGCTTTTACTGTTACTGTATATGTTGCTGTATATTGTCCATCCTCTGTTGTTACTGTGATTGTTACAGTTCCTTCTTTTAGACCTCTTACATTTCCATTTGCATCTACTCTTGCTATACTTGAATCGCTACTTTTCCATGTAACTGCTTTATTGCTTGCATTCTCTGGTCTTACTGTTGCTGTTAATTTTATTGTACTGCCTACTGTTACTGTTTTTGAACCACCTATTGTTACTCCTTCTACTGCTACTACATCTTTCGTTATTGTTACTTTACATGTTGCTGAATATTTTCCATCTTCTGTTGTTACTGTGATTGTTACTGTTCCTTCTTTTATTGCTTTTATGTTTCCATTTTCGTCTACTGTTGCTATGCTCTCATCACTTGATGACCATATTAATTTTACATGTTTTGCATCTTCTGGCAACAGTGTCGCTAACAGTTCTGCTGTTCCTTCAGGAGTTAATGTTAATTCTGTTACATTTAACTCTACCCCTTCTACTTCTTTATCTCCATCTTCTTCCCACTCCGCTTTTAACGTCATATCACTTTTTACTGGAGTGTTGAAGTCATACAATTCATCTTGATAATACCAACCAGCAAATATGTACCCTTCTCTTGTTGGGTCTTCTGGTTTTGATATTTTCTCATCTTCTTTTACTTCTACTGATGCTACTTCACTTCCGCCATTTGTATCAAATGTTATTACATATTTCTTTTTACGTAATAAAAAGAATGTGATTAGTAGTATGAGTATTAATAATATTAGCAATATTATTAATATTCGTCTTTTCTTTTTTTCGTCATCTGTTGTTACATCATCATACATTTTTCTTCCTCCTTTTTTATTATTTAAGCTTTAGTATTTTGCGGGGCAGAGAAGTTTGACACTAAACTATATATTAAATGTGAAGAAATTTGATATAAAATATTCGATTATAACAAATTTCGACATAATATTAATTGCTTATTATTTTCTGTTTAAGTGGAGAATATTAGCATTCGTGCCTAATTCTCGATTTTTAGTAATTTAAAGATGCCAAAAGGACATATAATTATTTGACTATATGCCCTTTATTATTTTGTATAACAAATAAACCTTTAGATTGTTTTCTAAAAGTGTAGCTCTCTCTCTCTCTCTCTCTTACAGCAGCAACGTTTACGTCAGTTCTCATACAACTTTTCCCCTTTATTCGCTTTTTTGCTATTTGTATGCTTTATTCACACTTTATTTTACCATTTGAATTTTATCAAAGTCAACACATTTACAAAATAAACATTTTCCATTTTTCTTAATTTTACAGTATTTGGAAAACTTTATTTGTTTTTTACATACAAAATAAGCATACTTATTTTTATCACTTTAAATAAATATGCTTATTTTTATATAATAGTTATTTAATTTAATGTTTAGTGTGTGTTCTTCTTGTTGGTCTTTTTTTCTTTTTCTTATTTTGTACATATAATCTTCCAGCAATAATAATTATTATGACAATAACAAGAACTATTAAAATTATTTTTACAAGATTGTTTGAATTTTTTGGTTGTTTGTAAATTTCTTCATTTTGTTTTATTAATTCATCAACATTTTCATCTTTTTTTAGTTTTTCAACAAGATCTCCATATTCATCAGCTCCATCATATGCTGCTATTGCTTCTTTCATACTATTTTGAACTTTTTCATCAAATCCCACAAAATATGCTGAGCCAATTATTGCAATTGGTAATTCATCTTTCTTTATATTTAATGCTTTTTTTACTTTTTCAAATAATTCACCATTTTCACTTACTTTTATATATTCTTCTCTTATATTAGTATTGTCATTTATCCATTGTTTTTCTTGTTCACATTTTTCATTATTGTCTTCATAAAACACATATACTTTTACATTGCTATATTCAGAAGAATTAGTAATTATAGCGTTTGATACAATACTAAAGCTTAATAATATTAAAGCTATACTTATACATAATATTCTTTTCATTTTGCCTCCTTATTTTATGCTTAAATTAAGGTGTGATAAAAACATCACACCTTAATGTTTAAACCACTTTTATTGACTTTTTATAATTTGACTGCTGATATTTTATATTTAAAGTCGTTTTATGTCAATATTACTGGCAAATTATTTTGCTTTCTATATTTGATATAGTTTCTAATTAATATCTATAATCTCCTTTATTAAATCGCTTCTATTATACTGTTCCATATTTTTATCAAGCAGTTATTTTATATATTCTTTTATATTTTTACTTTCATTTTTATATCTCTGTATATTTTTATTTTTTCTTCATACACTATAAAATTAGTATAGTTAAATTTTACTGGATAAGAGGTGATTTTATGGCTGGTAAAATAAGAAAAGAAGATTTATCGCCAGATGACAAAGAAGACTTATATCTGCAAGATAGAAGAAAAAAAGATATGGCAAAATATATTGGAGATAACATTCACAAATATCGTACAACACAAAATTTAACTAGAGAACAATTAGCAGAAAAAAGTAATTTAACTGCTAGTCATATATATCAGTTAGAAATTGGCAACAGCGTTCCTTCGCTTATTACAGCTATAGATATTTGCAATTCTCTTAATATTTCAATATCTCAATTAACTGAAAATTTACTTTTTGAAGATATAAATAAGTTTATTGATGCAATTTCAAAAGATTTTAATAAATTGTCTGATAAGGAAAAAAAGGCTATCATCCATTTGATTGGAGATTTAAGTAATGATTAAAATTAAAAATTTCGTATTTAATTAGTTTAAAAGTAGTAAATGCAAAATTTACTGCTTTTATTTTTTTACATAATAAGAAAGCACTACGCATTTCCCATTCAAAAGCGGACATTTTATATGTCATACTATATAAATTTATTACAAAGTCCGCGTATTTGTTCTATGTGCCAAATTTTTGTTAAAAAATTTGTGTACAAATTTGACGAAGCCTTTATATATTCTTATTAAAAGTAAAGAAGCTGAGGAAAAATCCCCAGCCTCCGGAGTTACTCACTAAGCATTTAGATCATCTAAAATATCAGTTATCGGTTCTATAATATTAGTTGAATATACAAACTCAAACTATTTATTACATTAAACCAAACTATCTGATCATTTTTTCCATAATCTCATATGCTCTTTCGCTGTCTTCTTCTCTCAGCGCGAATCTGAAAGTCTCTCTGAAACCGCCCAGAATCGTATCATATCCGTATCCACTCTGCAGCAGAGCTACTTTCGCGATGTCTCCATACTTTCTTATGCAAGTGGTTGCGAGCGTGCCTGCAAAAAGGATATAATCTGCATAAGTATGGCAATACTTCATTTTGTCAAACTTTTCGCCATTCTCATAGCAGGTCCAAATAAAACCGTGGGTCACTTCTTTCTGATCCTGGTCCGAATTTTCCATCACGTAGCCCTTGTTATTTGTCTTCACCTCGTTGATGAGGTAAGATACGCAGCTACACGCGTTCTCAAAATCATCCGCTGCCGTGATTAAGTCGACATATTCTTTGGTTCGCTCGCTCATTGCCGCCGGTGCAAGCTGCTGTCTGCCATGATACATCATGACATCTCTCATCATTTCAATTTCATCATCCAAAAAGAGATTGTTTCTAACAACGAATCTGTTCAGTCGATCTACCCCAAGTGCATTGTGGGTCACCTCTGTGTCACAGAATTTTCCAAGGAGTTTCCACTGATCCGCACGACCATCGTCATAGTGCTCAGCGAATACCTGCAGAAGTTCCATGTCCACTTTGGTATGCTGGATTTCAGCAATCGCCTTAACCGTTTTAATCACTGCCTCGATGTGGAGTCTTTTCTCTTTCAGTTCTTCAGAACTAAACACAATCGTGTACCGGTTATTTTCGTGATACTGTCTGAGATTTTCTTTCATATTGCATCCTCCTTATAATGTGAATAAATTGATTATATCATTATTCCCTTATTTTTTCAATTTATGTAAACAGCTTATACTTTATATAATAGGATTTTCGGAGAACTTTCTTGTTAAATTGGGCTAAGCCTTTATATAATAGGAAATGCACCTTTGTTCAATTGATTTTCATCTCTTTATTAAGGTGCATTTTAAAATAATTCTATTTTTTATAATTAAATATTATATTTTTCTCTTTTTTTATAACTTGTATGTAGTAATTCATGTGCTTTATGACTTCCCGGTTTTTCAAAGAATTCTTCATACATTTTCTTTACGGCTGGATTTTCATGAGATTTCCTTATTGTACTCTTTTCATCTATGCTGTATAAACAATCTGCTCTTAATTTTCTAATATCAATTTCTGCTCTTTCTTTTGATGTTCTTATTGGTTGACCTCCACCCATTACGCATCCTCCAGGGCATGCCATTATTTCAACAAATTGATAATCAGCTTTTCCAGATTTTATTTCTTCCATAATTTCTTGAGCATTTCCAAGTCCACTTGCTGCAACTACATTTATTTTGTTTCCATTAATTTCAACTGTTGCTTT
Source organism: uncultured Clostridia bacterium (assembly GCA_947588885.1). Classification (GTDB taxonomy): domain Bacteria; phylum Bacillota; class Clostridia; order TANB77; family CAG-508; genus UMGS1994. The sequence goes on along the minus strand of CANQAH010000004.1, from coordinate 15,853 downwards.
CTTTATTCCGTCTCCGCCTCTAACTGCTTTAAAATCAATTTTATCTAAACTTTTTCCTGTTAAAGTATCTTGTGCAGTTCTCAATGCTGCTTCCATAACTCCCCCAGTTGTTCCGAATATTGCTCCAGCTCCTGTAGCTTCTCCCATTGGACTGTCAAATCCAGAATCTTCTAGTTTATCAAAATCTATATTAGCTTGTTTTATCATTCTTGCAAGTTCTCTTGTTGTAATTACATTGTCTACATCATCTAATCCTTTATCGTTTTTCATTTCCTCACGTTGTCTTTCAAACTTTTTAGCAATACAAGGCATTACTGAAACAACATACATTTTTTCAGGATCTATTCCTTCTTTTTCAGCATAATATGTTTTTAGCATTGCTCCAAACATTTGATGTGGTGATTTACAAGTTGAAAGATGTGGTAATAATTCTGGATAATTCATTTCAATATATCTTACCCATCCTGGACTACAAGAAGTAATCATAGGTAATACTCCACCATTTGTAACTCTCTCTACAAACTCATTAGCTTCTTCAACTATTGTCATATCAGCACCTGTGTTTGTATCAAATACTTTATCAAATCCAAGTGTCTTTAATGCTGTAACCATTTTTCCTGTTGCATTTGTTCCTATTGGCATTCCAAATTCTTCTCCAATGGCTGCTCTAACTGCTGGAGCTGTTTGTACAACCACATATGTATCTGGATCATTTAATTTTTCCCAAACATCATCTATTGTTTCTTTTTCATGAAGTGCTCCTACTGGGCAACTTTCAATACATTGTCCGCAGAATGTACAGTTAACATCATTTAAGCTATTATTTGCAACTGTAGAAATGCAAGCTTCAAATCCTCTATTTATGCAATCAATTGCTCCTATTTTTTGAACTTTTTTGCATGTAGCTATACATCTTCTACAAAGTATGCATTTATTTGTATCTCTAACTATTGATGGAGATAAATCATCTATTTTATGTTCTATTTTCTCGCCTTTAAATTCAATATCTTTTACATTAAATTTATTTGCAAGCTTTTGTAATTCGCAGTTTCCTGAACGTGTACATGTTAAGCAATCTTGTGGATGGTTTGAAAGTATTAAGTCTAAAACAACTTTTCTAGCTTCAACAACATCTTTTGAGTTTGTATGAACTATCATTCCTTCTTCAGCTTTTTGTATACATGAAGTTGCGAATCCTCTTCTTCCTTCAACTTCAACTATACACATTCTGCAATCTCCAACTTCATTTATGTCTTTTAAAAAGCATAGTGTTGGAATATCTATTCCTATTTGTCTTGCGGCTTCTAATAGAGTAGTTCCTTTTGGTACTTTTACTTCTTTGCCATCGATTGTTAGGTTTACCATTTCTTCGCTCATATTAACCTCCTAAATTATTTTATTCCTTCTTTTCAAAATCTTTTTACTTTAATTTATTATCCTATTGCTTTGAATGGGCAGCTAGCAAGACAAGTACCACATTTAATACATTTATCTTGATTAATTTTTCTCTTTTCTCTAGCTTCTCCTTCAATAGCTGAGACAGGACATGATCTTTGGCATAATCCACAGCCTTTGCACTTTTCTGGATCAATAACAATCTTAGACATTGCTTTGCATTCATGTGCTCTACATTGTTTATCTATAACATGTTCATTATATTCATCTCTGAAATATTTTAATGTGCTTATTACTGGATTTGGTGCACTTTGTCCAAGTCCGCATACACTGGCTTTTATAATATTTGTTGCTAGTTTTTCTAGTTTAGTAATATCTTCTTCTGTTCCTTTTCCGTCACAGATTTTTGTAAGTATTTCTAGCATTCTTTTTGTTCCAATTCTACATGGTGTACATTTTCCACAACTTTCACTAACAGTAAATTCTAAGTAAAATTTTGCTAATGCTACCATACATTTTGTGTCATCCATAACAATTAATCCACCAGATCCCATCATTGAGCCGATTTGTTTTAATGATTCATAATCAATTGGTGTGTCTAAGTGTTCTTTTGGAATACATCCTCCAGAAGGTCCACCTGTTTGAGCAGCTTTAAATTCTCTGCCGTTTGGTATTCCTCCACCTATGTCATAAACGATTTCTCTTAATGTTGTTCCCATTGGTACTTCAACTAGACCAATGTTATTAACATTTCCACCTAAAGCAAATACTTTTGTTCCTTTAGATGTTTCTGTTCCTATTGATGAATACCAATCAGATCCTTTTAAGATTATTTGTGCGATATTTGCATATGTTTCAACATTGTTTATTAATGTTGGTTTTCCCCATAATCCACATTGTGCTGGGAATGGTGGTTTTACTCTTGGTTGACCTCTCTTACCTTCGATTGATTCAAGTAATGCTGTTTCTTCACCACATACGAAAGCTCCAGCTCCTAATCTTATATCTAGATCAAAATCGAAACCTGTTCCCCAGATATTTTTTCCTAATATTCCATATTCTCTAGCTTGATCTATTGCAATTTGGAATCTATGTACTGCAATTGGGTATTCAGCTCTAACATAAATATATCCTTGATTTGCTCCAACTGTATATGCAGCTATTGCCATTGCTTCTAAAACAGAATGAGGATCTCCTTCAAGTATACTTCTATCCATGAATGCTCCAGGGTCTCCTTCGTCTGCATTACAAACTACATATTTTTGATCTCCTTGAGCTTCTTTTGTGAATAACCATTTTTTGCCTGTTGGGAATCCAGCTCCTCCACGACCTCTTAATCCTGAATCTGATATTACTTTTATTACTTCATCTGGTGTCATTTCTTTAAGAACTTTTTCTAATGCTTTATATCCATCAAAAGCAATATATTCATCTATTTGTTCTGGATCTATTACACCACAATTTTTAAGTGCAATTCTTTTTTGTTTTTTATAGAAAGATAATTCGTCAAGTTTTTGAACTTTTGTACCATCAATGTCTTTACAAAGTAATCTTTCTACAGGTTTACCATTTACTATGTGGCTTTCAATGATTTCTTCACAGTCGTCAGGTGTTACCATTGCATAAAAAGTATCTTCTGGTCTAATTATTACAACTGGTCCTTTAGCACATAATCCAAAACATCCAGTTTGAATAACTCTGACGTTTTCTATTTTCTTTTCTTCAATTATTTGTCTAAATCTTTTTAATATTTCTGGTGATTTTGATGAAGTACATCCAGTACCATGACATATTAAAATGTGTTTTTCTCTAGTTTGTGATTTTTGATTTATACGTAAGTCTAGTTCTTTTCTTTTATTTGTTCTAATTTCATCAATTTCTTGTAGAGTTTTCATATTTTTCCCCCTATCTTATTTATCTTCACTTTCTATTTTATCTAACATTTCATCTAACATTTTTACTGTTGCTTTTCCATGTACTTCATTATTTATTGTAAATACTGGTGCTAAACCGCATGCTCCAACACATCTTGTAGCTTCAATTGAAAATTTGCCATCTGGTGTTGTTTCTCCTTCTTCTATTTTTAATCTTTCTTTTAATCTATCTAGAATTTTTTGTGAACCTTTTACATAGCATGCTGTTCCTAGACATACAGCCACATGATATTTTCCTTTTGGTTTTAGGGTAAATCTTGAATAAAATGTTATTACTCCATATATTTCTGCCATTGGTATATTTAAATATTCTGATATTTCTTGTTGTGCCTTCATTGGTATGTATCCTGCTTTTACTTGGACATCATTTAAGATTTTAATCAAGTTACTTTTATCTCTGTCATATTTTTCTAAAATCTCTTTGTAAGTTCCTTCACAGTTGCATTTTACTTCTTCCATATTTTTACCTCCTAAATAGATTTCGTATTTATTATACTAATTGTTATTAACAATTTAAAGTGATATTTTTTCCATTAAATTATATTCAATTTATTGTTTAACTTGCAAAAAATAAGTTAGTTCGATTTTTCAAACTAACTTATTACTTAGCATATTATTTTATATGATATAAAAGCTTTTTAAACTTTTATATAACATAAAAGCTTAGCTAGCAGTCTGCATAATTTTTTAAAATTTTTGCAAACAATTAACAGAGATGACTTTAAATGATTTAATAAAGCCCTCTGCTGTCATTTTATTAAGCTTCTGGTTCTACTAAACCGAAATTTTTTCCATCTTTTAATCTATATATTACATTAACTTTATTTGTGTCCACATCAACAAATGTTAAAAATGCTGCATTAGATTTTCCTTCTAATTCTAGTTTTGCATCTTCGACTGACATTGGTTTTATTTCGTAATATGTAGTTTTAATTACTTCTCCTTCTATATTAGAAGCACTTTCTGTTGACATTTCTTTAATTCTTAAAGATTCATCTTTGTTTAGTCTTTCTTTTCTAGTTTTAGCTTTTCTTACTTGTCTTTCTAATATATCTATGTCTTCATCTATTGAAGCATATAAATCTTTATTTTCTGTAACAGCTCTGAAGCTATCACCTTTATATGAAGCACTTATTTCTGCAATTTGTAATTCTCTTTCAAGTCTTATCATAACTTGAACATCTAATTCATCAGTAGTAGTAAAGTATTTTTCTAATCTTGTAAGCTTTTTCTCTATGTAATCTTTAATCGCATCTGTTGCTTTTAAATCTTTCCCTGTAATTTTTATATTCATATTTATTTTCATCCTTTCATTCTTCTGTTTTGTGGGTTCATTATATATGTATTGTACTTAAAAGTCAATAATTTCTTTTTTCTGAAAATACAGAAAAAGCATTGAAGAACAAAAGCGGACAATAGAAAAGTGCTCCGCATTTCCTATTATATAAAAAAGCATTGAATAATCTTTATTTATTCAATGCTTTTATAATTTTTTCAATCTTATATTCTTTCTCTAGTTTTTCATTAAAATATATTCTTGTAATAAGTTCAAATTCTTTTAATGCTTGATCACTTATTGTAAATGAAAATATTTTTTTTGCATCTGCCATCAAACTATATATTATTGCATATTTGCTACCTTCTGATAATTTAATTGAACTTTTATCTAATTTACTACAACTTGAGCATTTAAATCCGTCATCTTTTATACTAAATTCTTCTAAATCTTCTTTTTTTCCACAAGATACACATTCATTTATATTTGGTGAATAACCTAGTATTTTAAGTAATCTCATTTTAAAAACAGATAATATAAAATCTAAATTTTTATCACTTTCAGAAATTATGTATAATGTGTTTAAGTATAATTTAAGTATATTGTAATTATTTTGGTTTTCTGTTGTAACATCAGATATTATTTTTGTTATTAATGATACATAATTTAATTTATCTATATCAACTCTAATATTATAAAACACTTCTATAGGGTCGCAGCTTTGAATATTATAAATATCATTTGATTTGTGCAACACATATTCTCCAAAACATAGTAGTTGTGATCCTGCTAAAAGTAAACTCTTTGGCCTTTTAGCCCCTTTAGCAACACATGATATTTTTCCCAAATTTGGTGTTAAAATTGTTAAGATTTTATCTGAATCGCCAAGGCTATTTTCTGAAATTACTATTCCATTTGTTTTAATACTTCTCATATTATTCTTCTTTTTCTTTATAATTTAAATAATCTTCTATTTTTCCTGTTTTTTTAAATTGTTCCCATTTTTCTTTTTTGCTCATAATAATATCACTTCTCTTTCTATATTATTATGAACTTTTAGTTTAGTTTGTATACTTAAACTTTTTTAAAATTTGTGTGTTTTCGTCCCACTTAGGATCTACTTTTACCCAAACTTTAAGGTTTATTTTCACTCCAAAAATTTTTTCTAAATCTACTCTTGCACATTGTCCAATTTTTTTAAGCATCTGTCCATTTTTTCCGATTATAATTCCTTTATGTGATTCTCTTTTGCAGTATATTGTTGCATCTATATCATATATTTCTTCTTTTTGTTTTGTTTTTCTATTTTTAAAACTTTCCACTTCTACATATATTCCATGTGGTACTTCATCATCTAAAAATCTTAATGCTTTTTCTCTTATTTTTTCTTCTGCCATTTGTCTTAATGTTTGATCTGTGTATTCATCTTCTTCATAGTATCGTGGACCTGGTTTTAATAATTTTTCAATTTCATCTAGAACAATGTCTGCATATTTTCTTTTTCCAGCTTCAATTGGTATTATTGCTGAAAAGTCATATGTTTCTTTATATTTATTTATTAGTTGTAATACGTCTTCCTTTTTTATTAAATCAATTTTGTTTATTATTAAAATTGTTTTTTTATGAATTTCCTTTAGTTTTTCTAAGATGTATGTGTCTCCTTTTCCTACATCTTTACTTGTTGCTTCAATCATAAATAATACTACATCAACATCTTTTAAGCTTGACCATGTTGTATCTATCATTGTTTCACTTAATTTGTTTTTTGGTTTATGAATTCCTGGTGTGTCTATAAATATTATTTGTGAATTTTCTCTATTGGCAATTGCTCTTATCGCCATTCTTGTTGTTTGTGGCTTATTTGCAGTTATTACAACATCTTCTTTTATTAAATTATTTAATAATGTTGATTTTCCAACATTAGTTCTTCCTATTATAGAAACAAATCCTGATTTAAATTCTGACATAAATTCTCCTTATTTAAAATCGATAATATTTTAGCACACTTTCCACTTTTTAACAACTTATTACTTATGTTTATCTATGCATATAGTTTAATTTTTATAAAAAATACGCGCTCAAGCTTATTTTCAAAGAAATTCAAAATAAATTTTATGGCACCCTTTCACTACATTCGTGAACATTTTCCATAAAATTCATTAAGAATTTCTAATTCAATAACTTTCGATACGTTTTCATATAATATGAAATTTCTTCGCAATTTCATATTATATAATGGCTTCGCCTCAAATCCACACAAAATTTCTTTAGAAATTTTGGCGGGCGAACAATTGCGCGGACTTTGCAATGAATTTATATTGTATGATAAATAAGAATGTCCGCTATTGTTCTAAACTTTAAACTACATGCTATACAAAAAAGTTAGCAACATAAATTAGTTGCTAACTTTTCTATTTTATTCAAATTTTGGTTTTTGAGTTGATGGGATAATTTCAATAAAAGTATTTCCATCATTTATATCAATTTCATTTCCAGCAGCGTCTTTATAAACAGTTTGAGAACTTCTATCATCTTTTGTACAAGTAATAGGAATTGCTTTTCCGTTTGTAATATAATATCCTTCCATAGTTCCTATATTTTTTAATCCTTGTCTTCCTTTGTTTTCTTTATCAGATAAAGTGTAATATGATGCAATAGTAATTATTATATTTTTTGTTGTTATATTTTCTGATGTTACTGCATCAGTTTGAATTTCTTTTCTAGCATATCTAGTATATCTTTGTGTTTCAGCATCATATGTATATTTTACAGTTTGAAGCGTTGAAAAAGGTATTGTTACTGTTGTTGCCGTAACTGCATCTTCTTTTTCATCAAAAGCTACTTCATCTGTAACGTAATGTAATACACTTTTTTGAGTTGAAGTAGTTCTATATCCTTTTTTAGTAGCAGCCTCTCTTATTGCTACAGTACTAGTTAATGAATTGTGTGGTTTTTTATAAGTTTTATTTGCTTCTTTTGAAATTCTCCAGAATACATCTCCTTCTTTCCAAGCCTTACCAGTATCATATTCAAGTCCATTAATATTATTTACTCCTAAACTCTTTATATCTTTTTGAGCTTGAGGGCTCCAACCTATATGAGCATATATTGCATCATTTTCTAAAGCATAGTCAAGAAAATAATGTCTTGAACTTCTCATTGGTCCAACTTTTTCAGCATCTTTTTCTTTAAATAAAGCCATAAATCTTGTTTCTCCACCCTCAACAAGTAGTTCATATACTAAATAAGCATCATTTATTGAAAATTGTGGCCACGCTGATTCATGATTATCTATCATACATGCAATAGGTCTCTTATCTCCTGAAAAAATTTCAACCTTTTTTTCAGGTTCTGGTGGTATTTCTGGCGTAGGTATAATTGCCTGAGATAATACTTCTTGAACGTTTTTCTTATTAACAAAAATATTGTATCCTAAATATGCTCCAGCTGCACATAAAACTAAAAATAATAAAATTGTAAAAATTGCAAGTGGCTTTTTACTTTTAGTTTGCTTTTGTTTTTTTCCCTTTCTACTCATAAGATTCCCTCTTTCTCTTCTGTTTTATTCTCTTATAATGTTTAACTCATTTAAAATATTCTCTTCTTTTTCTCTCATTTTTGCTCTATCACTTGATTCTATATGATCATATCCCATCAAATGATAAAATCCATGAACTATCATATAACTAAATTCTCTTTCAAAAGAATGTCCATATTCTATTGCTTGATTTTTTACTTGTTCGATTGAAATAATAATATCACCAAGTGGTTCTTCTATTTGACTTTTAAAATTTTCTAATTCTTCTTTTTCAAACATTGGAAAAGATAATACATCTGTTGGCTTATTTATGTTTCTATATGTATTATTAAAATCTTGTATCTTATCTGGTGTTGTTAAAATTAAACTTATGTATAATTTTGTATCTAATAAATTTTCAATTTCAAAACATTTATTTACAACTGTTTCTGCATTTTTTATGTATTGGTCATTTTCTTCTATATCTAAAAATTCTATTTGTACTCTTTCTTCCAATATTTTGCCTTTCTATTTTATTTTTTTATATTTTGTGCTTGTCCTACAAGAATTTTTTATTTTTCTCATAACTCCATAAGATATAAGTTTTTCTTTGTAGAATGCAAGTATAGCCCTATTATTTTCATTATCTTCTATTGTTTCAATTTCTCTTTTTAAGAATAATATTTCTTTTTCTTTTGGATTATCTGTGTTTTTGTATTTTTCCCAGAATTTTTTATATTTTTCTCTTTCTTCTAATTTTTCCCAATATACTTTTGTTGATAGTGTTTTTATATTATAAGCTTCTGCTAAGTCTAATAATAAGTCATATGCTTCTGATTTTTGTCTTTCTGATTCTATTCTTACTATTATTAATCTTAAATCACTTAATAGTTTATTATAGCATTGTTCTGCTGCAACTAATGGCAAGCTGTGAGTAAATAGTTGTCTACTTATATTTAATAAAAGCATATTTTTTTCAACATAATCTTTTGCATCTAACTCTCCAATATCAAATTGATCAAGTTTATTGTAATCATCTCTTATTCTTTCATCTATTTTTCCATTATCCTTAATTGGAAGTATTGTTGATACATATTCATTTAATGTTTCAAATATGCTGGTGTAAACTTTTATTTTTAAGTTTTCTCCACCTCTAGGTGTATCCGCTAATTTTACTGCATAATTTTTAAGAATTCCTTTATAAAAAATATCCATTTGTTCAATATAAAAAGCTTTATATTTTTCTAATAGTTTTTCTTTTGCATTTAATTTTAAAGACTCATAATCTAATTCTATTAAATATTTTTGTTTTCTATATTTATATTCAATATATTCATTTTCCTTTAATGACGTTATTTTATAATAGTTTCCCATTGCTTCTTTTTCAAAATCAGACGCAGTATTCAACTTTACTTTTTTATAAACACTATCCATTATATATTTGTCAATTGCTTCTAAGTATAGTGTATATGCTTCTTGATATTTGTCTTCTGCTATTTTTTTCTTTTCTTCATCTAAGCCTTCTTTATGTTTGGCTTCATATGATTTCAAAAGATTATTTCTCTTAAAGTTTATAACCATTCCATTGATACCAATTTTAGTTGGTATCATAATTTTTGATAAAGTACTGCTGATTTTTCCGAAAAAAGTTTTATTTGAATCTACGACTCTTAAACTTCTTTGTTCCAATTTTTTCTCCTTTCATGAAACCAATTTTTCCTCTACCCCAATTTCTTCAGTGACTTCATATATTAGTCTTACTTTTATACCATTTTCTTTTTCCTCGACTAATACATCTCTATTTAATATTTCTTTGTCTTTTAGGTCAGTCTTCATTTGTTCTTCAAGTTCAGTTGTTATCTTGTTTTCAAGTGTTTCTTTATCATATTGTTTTTTCTCTATTTTATATTCATAATTAGTTATTTTTTTGAATTCAATTGGTAAATAAAAATTGTTAAATAATTTCACTTTTTTACTAGATTCTATTTTATCATATTTTTCAAATTTTGAAACCCTTTTAAAAAAATTTATTTCATTTTTGTTTAAGCAAATTGCATACTTATTTTCTTTATTTTCTGTTTGAACTTTTTCATCCTGTATATAGTTTTCATATTTTTCAGAAGTATACCAAACTTTTGCTTTTATTGTTCCTGTAGCATGCATATATCTCATTCCAGTATATTGTCCTTCAATCCAACCTGCAATTAATAAATTTCCCTTTTCTACTACATCTCCTTCTTTTACCATTGCAGTTCCATTCGTTACATTTACTTTTGTTATTATTGCTTCTTTGTCTGAAATAATATTACAATATTCGTTTTTATCTAAAATCTCTGGTTTTTCTGTTGCTTCCACAATTGTTACTTTTGCATTTGTTCCTTCAACTTCAATTCCAATCCATGCAATTTTTTCATTTGCTAATCTCATTTGTTCAATTATTCTGTTTGTATTTATTTTATGTTTAAGAGTTCCTATTTCCAAGCCTTGTGCATTTAATTGATTAAGTATCTCTTCTTGTGTTATGCTTGTATTTCCTATAACTTCAATATTCCACACAAAATTTGATAAACCTATAATTATTAAAATCATTAAAATAAAAGCAATTAAAAATACTTTTCTTTTTCTATATTTTTTTATTATAAATGGTACTCCTTTTTTCTTTTTTATTTTCACTTTACATTTTGTTTGGCGTAAAATTTTTCTTACTCTTTTTATGTCCTGTATTTCGATATTTGCAAGTATTTTTGTTTGGCTTACTCTTTTTGTTCTCCATAAATTTATATTTTCTTTTGCACAATTATTTACAAATCTTTCTATAAAAAATCCTTCAACTTCTATTTGAAGGTATCCCTTTGCAAAATTCAAATAATTTTTAAAATTCATTTTATCACCTGCATTCAAAGTCTAAATTTTCTATTTGTCCTGTGATTTTTATATCTTCATCTGTAATTTGATTTAGTTTAAGTTCAAATCCATTTATAATTACATTTCCTATATGTGTTTTTACTCTTATAAAAAAATCCTCATACTCTAATATTCCTTTATAGTTTTCAATTAAAACTTCGTTAAATCCTATCATTGTTATTTTAGGAATATTTGTGCCAACTTCTTTTGGCAAATCTAGAATTTCATTCACTCTATTAAAATTCATATTATTAACCCTCACTATGATAATATATATTCTTTGGTTTTAATAATATACGTGTTATATTCTTGTACTTTTTATTTGATTCTGGAACTATAGCGGACATTATTAACATTTTCGCTATTTATAACATTTTAAAGTCCGCGTCTTTGTTCTATGCGCCAAATTTTTGTTAAAAATTTGTGTGCAAATTGAGCGAAACTTTTATCTTATAGGAAATTCGAAGAAATTTCCTATAAGATAAAAAATCCTCGAAAAATTCGAGGATTTAGATACTAATATTTTTAATTTGTTTGAATGCTTCCTATTATTTGATTTATATCTTCTATGTTGTGTTTTCTCATATATTCTTCAATTCCTTCTATTGTTTTAACACTAACTGTAGGATCTATAAAATTTCCAGCTCCAATTGAAACAGCTGTTGCTCCGGCAATCATGAATTCTACTGCATCATTTCCGTTCATAATTCCACCAAGTCCCATTACTGGGATTTTTACACTATTTGCAATTTGCCATACGCATCTTATAGCTACTGGTTTTATTGCTGGACCAGAAAGACCTCCTGTATTATTTGCAAGTATTGGCTTTTTCTTATCTATATCGATTTGCATTCCTAATAATGTGTTAATTGCAGAAATTGCATCAGCACCTGCATCTTCTGCTCCTTTTGCAGGTGCAGTAATATCTGTTACATTAGGAGTTAACTTTACAATTAGCGGCTTATCTAAAACTTTTCTTACTTGACTTGTTACATTTTTTACACCTTCATATGTTGTACCAAATGCTAAGCAACCTGCTTTAACATTTGGGCAAGAAAGATTTAATTCAACTCCGTCAATATCTAGTGTATTTAATATTTTACACAATTCTACATATTCTTCAATTGTACTTCCACACGCATTTACAATTATCTTTGTATCAAATTTTTTCAAAAATGGTAAATCCACTTTTGCAAAATATTCAACTCCCGGATTTTGAAGTCCTATACTATTTAACATTCCACTTGCTGTTTCACAAACACGTGGTGGCTTATTTCCCGCTTTTGGCTTTAATGATGTTCCTTTTGTTATTATTGCTCCTAATTTATTTAAATCTATAAAATCTTGATATTCACGTCCATAACCAAATGTTCCAGATGCTACTGTTACTGGATTTTTCATTTCAATTCCAGCAAAATTTACAGATGTTTTCATATTTATTCTCCTTTTAAATTATTTTTATACATTCATTTAATGCATTAGAATATTGCTTTTCTCTTCTTTAGATTCAAAAAGAAGTGATAAATTACAAGGCAAAAGTTTATTTTAAATACCGGAGTGTATGAGTGTACATGAGGATTTTAAAAATCTACCAATGTTGCGTCAAACACTGGCCCACCCTTGCAAACCTGCCAATATTCTGGGCTTTCTTTAGAGCTTGCAGCAGTTTTTACTGCACAACCTAAACAAGCTCCAATTCCGCATCCCATTCTTTCCTCTAATGAAACTTGGCATTTAATATTGTTTTCTTGTGCAAATTGTTTTACGGCTCTAAGCATTGGTAATGGTCCACAAGCCATTATTATATCTGGCTTTTCATCTTTTTTAAGGAAATCAATAGCAAATCCTTTTTCACCATAGCTTCCATCATCTGTTGCAACAATCAATTTATCTGATACTTCTTTAAATTCTTTTTCAACAGTTACTAAGTCTTTGTTTCTATAACCTAGATAAGTATTTATCTTGGCTTTTCCTTTTAATTGTTTAGCCGCTTCATATAATGGATATACTCCAATTCCTCCACCAATTATTGCAACAGTTTTATATTCTTTTATATCAAAAGTCCCATTTCCTAAAGGACCAATTATATTTATTTTGGCTCCAACTTCTTGTTTTGATAATATTTCTGTTCCTGTCCCTTTAACTTGGAATATAAATTCCACATTGTTTCCATCTATTGAGAATATACTTATAGGTCTTCTTAAAAAAGGAGTTTCTCCTTCATTAACTTTTATTTCTAAAAAATTTCCAGGTTTAGAATCTTTTGCAATGTTGTCTGTTTTTACTTTAAACTTAAAAATATCATCTTTTAATTGAGTTTTTTCTAATAACTCACAGTTTTCTTCATATTTCATTATTTTTCCCCTTTCTTTAAGAAGCTGTTTAATTCATCTCTCATGCGGATTGCTTCTGCTCTAGTTGCTTTTGCATATTCTTCATCTTTGAATTTATCTTTCCAAAGCTCTGATTTATATGCACACATCAAGCTTCTTGAAGCATTAACAATTCCTCCTAATCCATTTTTATCAAATCCTAAAGCAATGTCTGATGCCTTTCCTCCTTGTGCACCATAGCCAGGAATTAAGAAATATGTATTAGGCATTAATTTTCTTAATTCTTCTAGTTGTTTTGGATATGTTGCTCCAACTACTGCACCTATATTGCTATATCCATTTTCTCCGACTAGTTCATCTCCCCATTTATTTACAAGATTTGCAACAGCTTCATAAACAGTTTCTCCGCTCTCTAATTTTAGATCTTGTAATTCTCCTGATGATGGGTTTGAAGTCTTAACTAAAATGAATATTCCTTTATTGTATTTTTTACAATCTTCTATAAATGGCTTTATTCCATCTGTTCCTAAATAAGGATTTACTGTACAAAAATCTATATCAAAAAATTGCTCTTCTTTTTCTCCTATACTAGTTTTTCCTATATATGCATTTGAATAAGCTTGTGCTGTTGATCCTATGTCTCCTCTTTTTACATCTGCAATTACAATCATTTGTTTATCATGTGCATATTTACATGTTTCTTTAAATACTCTAATGCCTTCTTCTCCAAACATTTCATAAAAAGCTATTTGTGGTTTTACTGCTGGAATTATATCGTATACTTCATCTATTAAATTTTTGTTAAATTCTAAAATTCCATTACAAATATCTTTAACATCTTTAGATCTTTTTTCTTTAATGCAATTTGGTAACATGTCATATCTTGGATCTAATCCCATTACTGTTGGATTATTTGTTTCTTTAATCTTTTCTATTAATTTATCAATTATATTCATTTTTATTTCCTCTATTTTTTTATCTTTCATAAACAATTTTACCTGCAACTATTGTAAATTGTACTCTACCTTTTAGTTTTTCTCCTATAAATGGTGAATTTTTAGATTTTGAAACTATGTCTTCTTTTGTATAAGTATATTCAACATCTTTGTCGAAGATTGTTAAATCTGCTGTTTTTCCAACAGCTATTTCTCCTTTGTCTAATTTTAAAAGTTTTGCAGGATTATATGACATAAGTCTACACATATCTAATAGTGTTATTTCTCCTTTATCTACTAAATGTGTGATTGTTGCTGGCAAAGCTGTTTCAAATCCAACTATACCATTTGGAGCTTTTGCCAATCCTTGTGCTTTTTCTTCTTCAGCATGTGGCGCATGATCTGTAACTATACAATCTATTGTTCCATCTTTTAATCCTTGTATTATTGCTTGTCTATCTTTTTCTTCACGTAGTGGTGGATTCATTTTTGCATTTACACCTTTTTTTAGAACTTCTTCAACAGTAAAACTATAATAATGTGGACAAGTTTCACATGTTACATTTACACCTCTTTGCTTTGCACTTCTTATTGTGTCTGTTGTTGTTTTTGTACTTATATGACAAATATGTGTGTGTAATTTATTTGTTTCAGCAATTACAATATCTCTTGCTGCCATAATTTCTTCTGCTTCTGGTAATACTCCTTCTACTCCAAGTTTATCAGCAACTTCTCCAGCATTTATTGCTCCTGCTGATACTGATTTTTCTTCACAATGTTCAGAAACAAAACTTTCTAATTTATTTGTTTTAATCATTGCTTCTCTAATCATTCTTGCGTTTTCTACTGGTCTTCCATCATCTGAAAATGCAATTGCACCAGCTTTTAACTGTTCTTCAAAATCTACTAATTCTTCTCCTTTTTCTCCTTTAGTTACACTTGAAAAAGGAAGTACATTACAAAGTCCAACTTTTTTTGCTTTATCTATAATTTCAGACAAAACAATAGCGCTATCAGGTGTTGGGTTTGTATTTGGCATTGGGCAAATAGTTGTAAAACCACCTTTAACAGCGCTTTTTGATCCAGTTTCTATAGTTTCTTTATGTTCTCCTCCTGGTTCTCTTAAATGACAGTGCATATCAATCATTCCAGGCATTATATATAATCCTGTGCAATCAACTACTTTATCTGCAGTTTCATTAATATCTTTAGATATTTCAATTATTTTCTCATCTTCTATTAATATATCTGCCTTATCTTGAAATTTGCTTGCATAGTCTATTACTGTTCCATTTTTTAATAATAATTTCATCATCTTCTCCTTTCAACACATTTTTTAACAAAAATTTGGCACTTAGAACAAAGACGCGGACTTTAAAATAATTTTTTCTTTTGCAGATTACATATGTCCGCTTTTATTCTATAATAGGAAAGTGCTTCGCATTTCCTATTATAGAAAGGCTTCGCCAAATTTGCACACAAATTTTTTAACAAAAATTTGGCACTTAGAACAAAGACGCGGACTTTAAAATAATTTTTTCTTTTGCAGATTACATATG
>CANQAH010000003.1 GCA_947588885.1 uncultured Clostridia bacterium | reverse complement strand
GAAGAACCACAAGCTGAAGAAGTACCATCAGTATTTGAAAAAGTTTTAGATTTACTTGTAGAAGCTCCTGAAGAAAAAGTTGAAGAGGCAGTAGAACCAGAAGCAGAGGTTGAAGCTGAATCAGAAGCTGAAAAAGTAGAAGAACCACAAACTGAAGAAATACCATCAGTACTTGAACAAGTTTTAGAACTACTTGTAGTAGAAGTTCCTGAAGAAGTTAAAGAAGTAGTAGAGCCAGAAGCAGAGGTTGAAGTTGAAGCTGAACCAGAAGTAAAAGAAGTAGAAGAACCACAAGCTGAAGAAATACCATCAGTATTTGAAAAAGTTCTAGAACTATTTGTAGAAGCTCCTGAAGAAGAAGCTGAAGAAGTTGAAGAAGTTGAAGAATCAGTAGAGCCAGAAGCAGAAGTTGAAGCTGAACCAGAGGTAGAAGAAGTAGAAGAGGTTGAGCCTGAAACAGATGTAGAAGTTCAAGAACAAGAACCAGAAATTGAAGAACAAGTAGAAAATGAGCCAGAAATTTCAGCAGAAGAACCACAAGTTGAAGAAGTAGCAGAACAAGAAGAAGTTCCAGCAAAAGAAAATGTAGTTGAATCAAATGTCCTTAAAGGATATGAAAGAGTTAAAACAGAACCTAAAACTGATTTAACAAACAGAAATATTACTATAGAATTCACAGGAAATAAAGGCGATTATGGTTATGTATATTTTGCAAGGTTTGAATGTGAATTAGACAAATGCAAAGGATTCAATGGAAATAGTACAACTGAATTATATTCAAGAAGATGTGGAGAAGGTTGGACAGTATCAGCAGTAGCTCCAGAAGCAAATGAAGGTTACAAATTTGTTAAATGGGAAAAATATGTTGATAGTAAAACTTATGGAATACCAGTAGATGCTTATAAAGCAATCTATGAAAGAGTTGCTCCAGTTTCTGCATCAAATGAAGTTAAAGCAGCTGCTAAACCAGAAATAGTTGAACCAGAAGCTGTAAAAAAAGATATAAAAGTTGGAACAGAAGCAAAATCATTATCAGATGAAAAAATTACTGTAGAATATGTTGGAAATGAAGATGATTATTGCTATGTACGTTTTGCAAGATTTGAATGCGAATTAGACAAATGTGTAGGATTCAATGGAAATAAAGCAACAGAATCATTTGGAAGAAGATGCGGAGAAGGATGGACAGTATCACAAGTAGCTCCAGCTGCAAAAGAAGGATTCAAATTCGTAAAATGGCAAAAATCTACAGATGAAAAAGGAACTGACGTTTACACAGCAATTTATGAAGCTGAATAATAGATTATAAGAATAAAACCTTTCTTTAAGACTAAAAAATAGTCAATTAAAGAAGGGTTTTATTTTTTTAGAAAAATTAACTAAAAAGTACTAAAAGAAAAAATAGAAAACTTACTTATTTATATGAACAAAAAAGTAGCTAAAAAAAGCATTTAAAATTTAAAAATTTAACATTTTATATATTAATCAAAAAATGTAATAAAAATGTAATAAAGTGCTTGACTCTCTACGGTTGTCTATGATATACTAATTAATCATGTGGAAAACTAGAAACATCCACAATCGCAAAATTAAATATTATAAGAAAGAGGAATTAAAGTCAGAGGAACTATTTTTATAAAATATTTTTTAGCAGGGAATATTTTAAAAAATAAAAACCTGATATTTAAGAGGGACTTTCTTAAAGATATATCACATACCTGCTTTAATTTATAAGTTTGTATTAACCAGCAAACTAAGAAAGAAAATAGGGGTGATTTTTTTTGGTTAAAGTTAAAGACGTTAAGCATGAAAAATGCGTAAGAAAAACCTTCTCTAAGATTGGAGATTCAATAGAAATCCCAAATCTTATTAAGGTTCAAAAAGATTCTTATGACTGGTTCGTTAAAGAAGGTCTAGGAGAAGTATTAAAAGATATATCTCCAATAGTTGATTATTCAGGAAACCTAGTTTTAGAATTTTTTGATTACTACATGGAAGACAAAACAAAGTATACTGTTGAAGAAGCAAAAGAAAGAGATGCAACATATTCAACAAGATTACACGTAAAAGTTAGACTTATCAACAGAGAAACAGGTGAGATTAAAGAACAAGAAATCTATTTAGGTGATTTCCCACTTATGACAGATAGTGCAACATTTGTTATAAATGGTGCTGAAAGAGTTGTTGTAAGTCAATTAGTTCGTTCACCAGGATGTTATTATGATTCAGCTTATGATAAAACAGGAAAGAAAATTTATACTTCAACTGTTATGCCAATTAGAGGTGCATGGCTTGAATATGAAACAGATAGTAATGATGTATTTTGGGTAAGAATTGATAGAACAAGAAAATTACCAGTTACATCACTATTAAGAGCTATTGGACTATTAACAGACGACCAAATCATTGATTTCTTCGGAGAAGAAGAAAAATTAATAGCAACAATAGCAAAAGATCCAATTAAAACACAAGAAGATGCTTTAATTGAAATTTACAAAAAACTAAGACCAGGAGAATTACCAACTGTTGATGCAGCTAGAAACTTATTTAATGGATTATTCTTTGATAATAGAAGATATGATTTAGCTAAAGTTGGAAGATACAAATACAATAAAAAATTAAACTTAGCACACAGAATTACAAATCAAGTAGCTTTTTCTGATATTATTAATCCAGAAACAGGAGAAATATTAGTAAATAAGGATGAAGTAATAACAAAAGAAATTGCAACAGAAATTCAAAATTCTGGAATTAATTCTGTTGATGTAAAAGTTGATGATAAAAAAGTAAAAATCATAGGTAATGGAACAGTTGATATACATGCTTTTGTTACACCAAAAGTTCTAAAAGACATCAAAGTTAAAGAATTAGTAAATTATGAAGTATTAAAAAATATATTAGATAATACTGAAGAAAAAGATTTAGCAAAAGTAATTGAAGAAAGAATGGAAGAACTAGTACCAAAACATGTTACAACAGAGGATATTTTAGGTTCAATTAGTTATTTATTGAACTTAGAACATGGACTAGGAAAAATAGATGATATTGACCATTTAGGAAACAGACGTATCAGATGTGTTGGTGAGTTATTACAAAATCAATTTAGAATTGGTTTAACAAGACTTGAAAGAGTTGTACGTGAAAGAATGACAATTCAAGACTTAGATGTTGTAACGCCACAAACATTAATCAATACAAAACCTATTACATCATCAATTAGAGAGTTCTTTGGAAGTTCTCAATTATCTCAATTTATGGACCAATCAAATCCATTGTCAGAATTAACTCATAAGAGAAGAATTTCTGCATTAGGACCTGGTGGTTTATCAAGAGATAGAGCTGGATTCGAGGTTCGTGATGTTCACTATACTCACTATGGTAGATTATGTCCTATTGAATCACCTGAAGGACCAAACATTGGACTTATATCAGCACTTACAACTTTCGCAATCATAAATGAATATGGTTTTGTTGAAACACCATATAGAAAAGTAGATAAAGCAACTGGAAAAGTTACTGATGAAGTTGAATATATGACAGCTGATACAGAAGATGATTACATTATAGCTCAAGCATCAGAACCAGTTGATGAAGAAAATAGATTTATTAATAAGAGAATTAGAGTTAGATACCTTGATGAAATTACTGAAGTTGAAAGAGAAAAAGTTGACTATGTTGACGTTTCTCCAAAACAATTAGTTTCAGTTGGTGCTGCAATGATACCTTTCTTAGAGCATGATGATGCTAACCGTGCATTAATGGGTGCAAACATGCAACGTCAGGCAGTTCCACTTATGATTACAGATTCACCTATAGTTGGAACAGGTATTGAATATAGAGCTGCTAAAGACTCTGGTGTATTAATTTTAGCTGAAGAAGATGGAGAAATTACTAGAGTTACAGCTGATGAAATAAAATTAAAAACTAAAAATGGTGAAGAAAAAACTTACCATTTACGTAAATTTAAAAGAACAAATGGTGCTACATGTATAAACCAAAGACCAATTGTAAAAACTGGTGAGAAAGTTAAAAGAGGAGACGTTATTGCCGATGGACCTGCTACAGACAAAGGAGAAATGGCTCTTGGTAAAAACTTACTTATCGCTTTTACAACATGGGAAGGTTATAACTATGAGGACGCTATTCTATTAAATGAAAGACTAGTAAAAGAAGATGTATTAACATCAATACATATTGAAGATTATGACTGTGAATGTCGTGACACAAAACTTGGACCAGAAGAAATTACTAGAGATATACCAAATGTTGGTGAAGATAGCTTAAAAGACTTAGATGATGACGGTGTTATCAGAATAGGTGCAGAAGTTGGACCAGGAGATATATTAGTTGGTAAAGTTACTCCAAAAGGAGAAACAGAACTTACTGCAGAAGAAAGACTTTTAAGAGCAATCTTTGGTGAAAAAGCAAGAGAAGTTAGAGATACATCACTTCGTGTACCACATGGAGAAGCTGGAACAATAGTTGATGTTAAAATATTTACTAGAGAAAATTCTGATGAATTAGGACCTGGTGTAAATAAAGTAATAAGAGTATATATAGCTCAAAAAAGAAAAATATCAGTTGGTGACAAGATGGCTGGACGTCATGGTAACAAAGGTGTTATCTCAAGAATATTACCAGAAGAAGATATGCCATTCATGCCAGATGGAACTCCAGTTGATGTTGTTCTAAATCCACTTGGTGTACCTTCTCGTATGAACTTAGGACAGGTACTTGAAGTTCACTTAGGTGCAGCTGCAAGATTATTAAATTGGAAAGTTGCAACACCAGTATTTGATGGTGCATCAGAAGAAGATATTGATGAATGCTTAAAAATGGCAGGATTAGAAACAAATGGTAAAACAATATTATATGATGGTAGAACAGGTGAACCTTTTGATAAACCAATTACAGTTGGAGTTATGTATATGTTGAAACTTCACCACTTAGTTGATGATAAAATACATGCTCGTTCAACTGGACCATATTCATTAGTTACTCAACAACCACTTGGTGGTAAAGCACAATTTGGTGGACAGAGATTTGGTGAAATGGAAGTTTGGGCACTTGAAGCTTATGGTGCTGCTTATACATTACAAGAAATCTTAACAGTAAAATCTGATGATGTTGTAGGAAGAGTAAAAACTTATGAAGCAATTGTTAAAGGTGAAAATATTCCTGAACCAGGAATTCCAGAAAGCTTTAAAGTTCTTGTAAAAGAACTTCAATCACTTGGACTAGATGTAAAATTATATTCTGACAATGATGAGGAACTTGAATTAAAAGAACACGTTGATGAAGGAATAGAACTTACAGAAGAACAAGGAAGACAAATGATGGAACAAGAATTACTAGATGAAGAAAACCTAACAGAAGTCTCAGAAGATGATCTAGACTCAGATCTAGATGATGAAGACGTTAATATTAGTGATTTAGAAACAGATGAATTATTCGATACCCTATTAGGAGAAGATGACTTAGATCCAAATTCTATATTAGGCGATGTTGATGATGAATAAATAGACACTAGAATGGGAACCCCCATTCTAGTAACTAAAAAATTAGAGTCGACATCACGAGCGACCAAAAAATAAATTGAATAGAATAATCTAAAAATTTAATAAATTTACTAAATAAAATGTTCAGCAGTGTATAATTTATTAAAGATTTTGGATAGCAAAAAATATTTTAAGGGGGCTACCAATAAATAATGGAAGAATTGGAAATGTTTAATAAAATCAGAATTGGCTTAGCATCAGATGAGAAAATAAGAGAATGGTCACACGGAGAAGTTAAAAAGCCAGAAACGATTAACTACAGAACATTGAAACCAGAAAAAGATGGTCTATTCTGTGAAAAAATATTTGGACCAACAAAAGACTGGGAATGTCACTGTGGTAAATATAAAAGAATCAGATATAAAGGAATTGTTTGTGACAGATGTGGTGTTGAAGTTACAAAGGCAAAAGTTAGACGTGAAAGAATGGGACATATTGAACTTGCTGCACCAGTTGCACATATTTGGTATTTTAAAGGAATTCCAAGTAGAATTGCTTTATTATTAGATATCTCACCAAGAGATTTAGAGAAAGTAATTTATTTTGCTTCATATATAGTTACAGATAAAGGAACATCAGGATTATTAAAAAATCAAGTTATAAATGAAAAAGAATACCAAGAAGCTGTTGAAAAATATGGTAGAGGATCTTTCAAAGCAGAAATGGGAGCTGAAGCAATAAGAAAATTACTAGAAGAAATTGATATTGAAAAATTATCTAATAAATTAAAGAAAGAATTAGAAAAATCTGCAGAGCAAAAGAAAGCTAAAATAGTAAAAAGATTAGATACAGTTGAAAGTTTTAGACTATCTAGAAATAACAGATTAAAAAGATTATTAGAATTAGGAGCACCAGAAATTATTGTAAGAAATGAAAAGAGAATGTTACAAGAATCTGTTGATGCTCTAATAGATAATGGAAGAAGAGGAAGACCTGTTACAGGAGCTGGAAATAGACCATTAAAATCTATTTCAGATATGCTTAAAGGTAAACAAGGTAGATTCCGTCAAAACCTATTAGGAAAGAGAGTTGACTATTCTGGACGTTCAGTTATCGTTGTAGGACCAGAATTAAAGATATATCAATGTGGACTTCCTAAAGAAATGGCAATTGAACTTTTCAAACCTTTTGTTATGAAAGAATTAGTTGGAAGAGGAATTGCACACAACATAAAAAATGCAAAGAGAATGGTTGAAAAACTAAGACCAGAAGTATGGGATATACTTGAAGATGTTATTAAAGATCATCCGGTATTATTAAACCGTGCTCCTACACTACACAGACTTGGTATTCAAGCATTTGAACCAATATTAGTTGAAGGTAGAGCTATCAAACTTCACCCATTAGTTTGTACAGCATTCAATGCTGACTTCGATGGTGACCAGATGGCTGTTCACGTACCATTAACACCAGAAGCACAAGCTGAAGCAAGATATTTAATGCTTTCAGTAAATAACCTTTTAAAACCACAAGATGGTAAACCAGTTACAGTACCTACACAGGATATGATCCTTGGAGCTTACTACTTGACTGTACAAATTGATGGTGAAAAAGGTGAAGGAATGTACTTTACATGTCCAGAAGAAGCATTAATGGCATATCAAAATGGTGATGTTGGACTACATTGCAAAGTAAAAGTTAGAATGACAAAAGAAATCGATGGAGAAGAAAAAACAAAAACTATCGAAACTACAGTTGGTAGAATAATTTATAATGAAGGTATTCCTCAAGATTTAGGATTTGTTGATAGAAGTGATCCTGAACAAGCATTTAATCTAGAAATTGATTTCCCAGTTATCAAGAAAAACTTAGGAAAAATTATTGCTAAATGTATAAATGTTCATGGATTATCTAAATCAGCAGAAGTTCTAGACTATATAAAAGCAACAGGATATAAATATTCAACAAAAGGTGCTATTACAGTGTCAGTTGCCGATGTTGCAGTACCTGAAGCTAAGAAAGAAATTTTAGCAAAAGCTGAAGAAGATGTTGAAAATATTAGAAAACAATTTAAACGTGGTTTAATAACTAACGATGAAAGATATCAAGAAGTTATTAAGATTTGGGAAAAAGCAACTAATGATGTTACAGAAGCTATGAAAGATAATTTTGATGACTTAAACCCAATTTTCATGATGGCACAATCTGGAGCCAGAGGTAATATGAACCAGTTAAGACAAATTGCAGGTATGCGTGGTCTTATGGCTGATACATCTGGTAAAGCTGTTGAAATCCCAATTAAATCTTGCTTCCGTGAAGGACTAGATGCTCTTGAATACTTCATTTCATCACATGGTGCTAGAAAAGGTCTTGCTGATACTGCTTTAAGAACAGCAGACTCTGGATACTTAACAAGAAGATTAGTTGATGTTTCACAAGATTTAATCATCAGAGAAGACGATTGTGGAACACATGATGGAATAGAAGTTGAAGAAATTAAAGATGGAAACCAAGTACTTGAAAAACTAGATGAAAGACTAGTTGGTAGATATTTAGTAGACGACTTATATGATCCAGAAACTAAAGAATTAATCTGTGATACAAATACAATGATTACAGATGATATAGCAAAACAAATTATGGATAAAGGAATAACTAAAGTTAAAGTTAGATCAATACTTGGATGTAGAAGTAAATATGGTGCATGTTCTAAGTGCTATGGTATGGGACTAGCAACAAGACAAAGAGTAACAATAGGAGAATCTGTTGGTATAA
Organism: uncultured Clostridia bacterium; assembly: GCA_947588885.1. GTDB lineage: Bacteria > Bacillota > Clostridia > TANB77 > CAG-508 > UMGS1994. The sequence goes on along the minus strand of CANQAH010000003.1, from coordinate 46,629 downwards.
TAGCTGCTCAATCAATTGGTGAGCCTGGTACACAGCTTACAATGAGAACTTTCCATACTGGTGGTGTAGCTGGTGGAGATATTACACAAGGTCTTCCTAGAGTTGAAGAGTTATTTGAAGCTAGAAATCCTAAAGGTTTAGCTACAATTTCTGAAATAGATGGTAAAGTTACAATAAATGATGAAAAGAAGAGAAAAGAAGTTACAGTAGTTGGAAAAGATGATGCTAAAACATATGTAATATCTTTTGGATCAAAACTAAAAGTTAAAGAAGGAGACGAAATTAAAGCTGGTGATCCACTAACAGAAGGAAGTATCAATCCAAATGATATTTTAGCAATCAATGGACCAGACGGAGTTTATAAATATATTATCTCTGAAGTTCAAAAAGTTTATAGAAATCAAGGTGTTGACATCAACGATAAACACATTGAGGTTATAACAAAACAAATGCTTAATAAAGTAAGAGTAGAAGATGCAGGAGACACAGGATTATTTACTTCTTCACTTGTTGATAGATATGAATTTGAAGATGCAAATGAGAAAGCAATTTCTGAAGGAAAGAGACCTGCAAAAGGAAAGAGAGTTCTTCTAGGAATTACAAAAGCTTCTCTTGCAACAGATAGTTTCTTATCAGCTGCTTCATTCCAAGAGACTACAAAAGTATTAACTGATGCGGCAATAAAAGGTAAGACAGATGAATTGCTAGGATTAAAGGAAAATGTTATTATTGGTAAATTAATCCCAGCAGGAACTGGACTTAAAAAATATAAGAACTTAAGAATTAATACTGAAAGAGAAAAACCACAAGAAGAACCAGAAAAACAAGAAGCTTAATAAGTTAACAAAAATGAAAGCCAAAAAGCTCGAAATATTTATTTCTAACTTTTTGGCTTTTCTTAAATATAGAAGATCATAAATAAAAGAAAAGTAAAATTAGAAAAAATAAAATATTATATAAAAACAGTAAGAAATGGAAAGGAAATAAAAATGAAAGAACTTGATTCAATGAAAAAATATTTGGCATATGATGGAAAAGTTGCAATAACTGTAATTGACTCTACAAATTTGGTAGATGATGCAAGAAATATACATGATCTTACTCCAACTACAACAGCTGCTTTAGGAAGATTAATGACAGCTGCAGCATTATTAGGTGTAGATTTAAAAAGCATGGATGATAGCATAACAGTTCAAATAAAAGGTGATGGACCAATTGGTAGCATGGTAGCAGTTGCAAACAAATTTCCAAAAATAAGGGCATATGTGCAAAACCCACATGTAGAGCTAGAATTAAACGAAAAAGGTAAAATAGATGTAGGCGGAGCTGTAGGAAAAAATGGCTTTTTAAATATTATAAAAGATATTGGATTAAAAGAACCATATGTTGGAATTGTTCCATTAGTATCTGGAGAAATTGCAGAAGATTTTGCTAAATATTTTGCTGAATCAGAGCAAAAACCTAATATAATAGCATTAGGAGTACTTGTAGATAAAAATGGAGTAAAGAAAGCTGGAGGATATTTATTATCATTAATGCCAGATGCATCTGATGAAATTGTAACAATACTTGAAAAAAATGCTGAAAAAATTCCTTCAATTAGCAAAATTTTATCTGAAAATAATAGCTTAGATGAAATTGCAAAAATTATTACTGGTGATGAAAATACTAAAATTATTGAAGAAGATATTACACCAGTTTATGAATGTAATTGCAGTTATGAAAGGTTTGAAAAAGGTTTAATTTCCTTAGGGAGAGAAGAACTTGAAAAAATGATAGAAGACGAAGAAAATATAGAAACAGTATGCCATTTTTGCAATAAAAAATATCTTTTTGACAAGAAAAAAATAAAAGAAATTTTAAAAACAATATAGATAAAAGTATCATGTAATTTAAATGTGAAACAGGTGTAATTGACTTAAACTTAATACAAAAATATAATAAGTTCACTTTTTGAAAATAGAGGAGATAATTGTGGAAAATACAACAGAAAAATATAAAGTGAACATAAAAGAGGAAATTGGAAAAATTAATTGTGATACAATTTGTGAATTTAAAAATACAGTTGAAAATTTTGAAATAGATAAAATAAGAGTATGTATGGCAAATGACGAAGGAAAAGCAGTATGTCTTATGTTCTATGGAGGACAATTTATTGCAATAAATAGAGTTAATTTCCCAGATGGATATGAATATGAAAATAAAAATTTATGCTTATCTGAAAATTTAAATTACAGAATTAGAAAAATACCAAATGTTGCTAAGACTAGAAAAATATTAAATATAGATAATATAGAAGCTAGAATTTATGATGTTTCTGAATATGTAGTTTTATTGGAAAAAGAAAACATGACACTTTTGAAAGTAAAAAGCCAAAAAGAACTAGAAAAAATGCAATATATGGAGTATAAGCTTGAAAAAGAAGAAATATTGCAAAAGATCAATGGCGAAAATTTGGAAGAAGAACAACAAATTCAAAAAACAAAACTATCAGAAATATTAAAAAACATTTTTATAAAACCATTAATAATGTTGAAGCAAAAAATTATGAAAACAAATGAAGTAAAAATGTTATCAGATGGAAAACATAGTATATTTGAAAAAATAGAAGAATAATCTTCTATTTTTTTTATCCTATAGGAAATTTCTCTGAAATTCCCATTATATAAAGTTAAAATAATTATTATAATTTAAATTTAGAAAATTTTACATAAAATAAAATTAATTATAAAAATTGACAAAAAAAATTATATGCTATAATATAAAAGTGTAGGAATATATGATAATTGGAGATAAGCGAATGAAAAAAATAAATGAAAAAAAGAAAATTTATATTTTACCTATTTTTCTTATTATGTCAATAATTGCAATTTCTTCTTTTATATTTGCTGCAGACGATAATTTTCAAGTTACTATATCAACAAATAGTGAAAATAATATTGTACTTTTAATAGATGCAACAAAAAATATTAAAAAGGTAGAATTGTATAAAAAGCAAAGTAACGAAAAATATAGTATATTTTATCAAAAAATTAATGTAAATGGAAACAAAGTAACTATTACATTACCAACAAATAGATTATCAACGACAAATGAAACAGATATTAGAGTAAAAGTCACATATGAAGATGGAACAAAGATGGCGAAAAATGTAATAGCACCTAGATATGTGCCACCAACACCGACACCGACTCCAGCACCATCTCCAACAGCAACGAATACACCATCAACGTCTTCAACACCAACACAGTTGCCATCAGGACCAACATCAGATCCAGGAACATCACCAAATCCATCGACAACTCCAACAGGATCACCATCAGATCCGACAACAGCTCCAAATCCAACTGCAACACCACAGCCAGAAGTAAGTAAAGTAACTATTACTACAACTAAAAAAACAATGATGTTAGATAAAAATCACTATAATTTTACTTTTTTTGATGTTACAGTAGAACCAAGCACAGCCAAAGTAACATATCAATCAAGTAATACAAAAGTTGCAACAGTAAGTAGTAGTGGAAAAATAATTGCCAAGGGATATGGAACAGCCAAAATTACAGCAACAGCAGAAAATAATGGAGAAAAAGCATCAGTAGTCTGCAATCTTAGGGTAATAGTTCCAATGACAGACAAAACAAGTGATAGTGGAGCATTTAAAAATTACAGAGAAAATGGAGCTGCATACAGAACATATTATATAAGATACTATAATCCAACAACTAAAAAAGTAAATACAAAGGTTAATGGTAAAAAAGTTTCACAACACTGGTCTGATGATGAAGTAGAGGCATATGTAAATAATGCAGAATGGCTTGTAAAAAATTATCCTGACAAATATGGAGAAAGCAAAAAAATGACATACTACCATTTTCCAGTTTATTGTAATAAAACAAAATGTACAGCTGTTACAAAACCACAAGGAGAGTTAGTAACAAAAGGTGGAAAATATATAATATTATTTACAACAAAAAATCAATGTTTATACCTTCTAAAGAAAAATTCAAAAGGACAATGGAAACTAGATACAAAAGTAGTAGCATCAGGTGGATATTACTGGGATCTATCAAAGAAAGATGGAGTATTTGGAAAAGTTATAACATATGCAAATAGTGCTTATGGATTAGCACTCCATCCTCATGACAGCGGGAAACCATCAACATCCAAAGTTGATTATACAAATGCATTTCACTTAGGAGCTGTACCAGGATATCCAACAAGTGGAGGATGTACACATATTGGAAATAAAATTTCAGATCCTATGGCAAAAAGATTAAAACGAGTATTTGTAACTGAAAAAAATTTAATAAAAGTGTTATATTATTAAAATTTAAATAAAATTGATGGAGATAAGTAAATGAAAAAAATAATTGAAAAAAGAAAATTTTATATTTTACCTATTTTATTTATAATATCAATAATTACAGTCTCATCTTTTATATTTGCTGCAGACGATAATTTTCAAGTTACTATATCAACGGATAGTAAAAATAATATTGTAATTTCAATAGATGCAACCAAAAATATAAAAAAAGTAGAATTGTATAAAAAGCAAAGTGACGGAAAATATAGTGTATTTTACCAAAGGTCTAATGTAAATGGAAGTAGGGTAACTATTACAGTTCCAACAAATAGGTTATCAAGAATAAATGAAACGGATCTTAGAGTAAAAGTTACATATTCAGATGGAACAAAAGTATCAAAAAATGTGACAGCACCTCAATATGTGCCACCTACGCCGGCATCAACACCAACGCCAACACCAGCACCAACAGTAGCGCCAACATCAGCACCTGCCCCAACACCAGCACCAACACCAACACAGTTGCCATCAGAACCAACATCAGATCCAGGAACATCACCAACTCCAACGCCAACTCCAACAGCATCACCATCAGATCCAACAACAACTCCAAGTCCAACAGAAACACCACAACCAGATACAAGTAGAGTAGTTATTTCTACAACTAAACAAACAGTGATGCTAGATAAAAACCATTATAATTTTACTTTTTTTGATGTTACAGTAAAGCCAAGTACTGCAAAAGTAACATATAAATCAAGCAATACAAAAGTTGCAACAGTAAGTAATAAAGGAAAAATAGTAGCAACAGGATATGGAACAGCAAAAATTACAGCAACAGCTGAAAATAATGGAGCAAAAGCGTCAGTAGCTTGCAATATTAGAGTCATAACTACAATGAAAGAAAAAACTAGTGATAGTACTGCATTTGTGAATAGAAAAGGAACTCATGCCGGTGAAGTATATTATATAAGAAATTACAAAACAAAGACAAATGTAAAAAATTGGTCACAAAAAAAGATTAATGAGCAGCATTGGAGCGATGAAGAAGTTGAATCATATATAAATAACATGGCTTGGATTCAAAAAACATATCAAGACAAAGTTGATTGGTCTGAAGTTAAGCAACAGACTTTTTATACACATGGTATTTCATATAATACGAACAAACCAACAAAACATAAATCATGGGTAAAACCAAAAGGAGAAATTACATCTAAGAATGCAAAATATTTATTATTGTTTACAAGCAAAAATCAATGTTTATATTTATTACAAAGAAATAATAAGGGAACCTGGAATGTAAATTATAAAATTGTATCATCAGGTGGGTATTATTGGGGTTCATATAGTAAATGTGTTTCTTATGCTAAGATAGATACAGCAAATACAACAGCTGGAGTTTCTTTCTATATGAAACCAAGTGGAAATAGTGATATGAATAGAACTAATAGCTTACACCCTGGAGCTTGCTATGGTGTAGTAGATTCGTTAGGATGCATACGTTTAGGAGAAGGTCAATCTACAATGTATAAAAAAATAGAATCAATAATGAAAAGTAGTGGAGAGTTAAAAATAATATATTATTAAAAATTAAGTCACATCTTAATATAAATTGATACAAGAAAAGGAGAAATTTGAAATAAAAACAAATTTCTCCTTTTATATAGTAAAAAGCACACTGCATTTCCTATTATATAAAGGATTTGACATTTATTATTAAATTTATAGTGAGAACTTGAAAAAAATATATGAATATGTTATAATAGAAAGGCACTTGTTTAAATATTCCATAAAGGAGGACTGCAACATGGGAGAAAGACCAGACGTAATCCAGCTGATCGAGAGCGAGATACTGTTGTATCGGGCGAAAGAAAGACTTGGAGGAGCAACAAATCCGATTGGAGAAGAAACAAAGGTGCTGTTCGATTTTATCATGATGAAAATCAGAGAGAAGGTCGAAATGGCGCTGCCGGCAAAAAACAGATATCAGGTTATTGGCCAGACTTCGAAAAAAGGAAGGTTCACATACCTTGAGATCGAAGGGACGAAATACATTCCAATGTATGTTGCCGAGTCTGATTTTACCAAGGTACTGGAAAATGTCGCGAGGATCTACAACGGCCTGAGAGGCTATAGAGGAGAAATATCTCCGCTGGAAGATAGCCAGGAAATCGTCGTAAGCATGGAGGTGTAAACAGAGTCAAAGTCTTATTAATTGTATGGAGTTATTGGAAAGCAAATGTGCATTCCGGAAAAGGGGGAGCTTAGGCTCCTCTTTTTTTATATAATAGGAAAGTTTCCTATTATATAAAAAAGCTTCGCTACAAATCCACACAAAATTTCTAAAGGAATTTTGGCGGGCGAACAATTAACGCGGACTTTGCAATGAAATTAAATAGTGTGATATATAAAAATGTCCGCTATTGTTCTCTTAGGAAATTTATCTGATTTTCCTATAAGAAAAAGCATTCATAGAAAAATTGTTATACAATTTTTCGCGGACGAACAAAGACGCGGACTTTAAAATGTCATAAATAGAGAAAATAATAAATTTATATATTCTGACATATAAAAAATCATAGATTGTTTAAAAAAGCCTGATTTCAAGCTTTACACAATTAAATACTATTGATTTTTTGTTCCTTTAGGTATATAATTCTAAAATATTGAAAGGAGAGATATTTATGCAAATTACTGATGAAGAAGTTTTACACATAGCTAAACTTGCTCGATTAAAATTAGAAGATAATGAGATTCAAAATTATAAAAAAAATTTGCAGGAGATATTAGATTTTGCTGATACAATCAATCATGTAAATACTGAGAATATTGGAGAAACAATAGGAATAAATGAAAATTATAATGTTTTAAGAAAAGATGAAATACGCCAAGAAAGCAATTCAGAAGAATTACTACAAAATGCACCAAGTCAAGACGAAGGAATGTTTAGAATTCCTAAAGTTATAAATTAAAGAGGTATATCAAAAAATGAATATAGGTATAGATATAGATGATACAATATCTGAAACATATGAAACTTTATTCCCATATGCACAAAAATATACTATAGAAGATTTAGAAAAAAGTGCAGAAATTGATAAAGATAAAGAATGTTCAACTCATTTATATATTCAAAAGATGCATGAATGGGAAGAAGATGAAGAAAAAGGATTTTGGCAAAAATATTACAAGAATTTAGTTTCAGAAGTAAATATAAAAACATTAGCAAAAGAAACTTTGGAAAAATTACATGAAAATAATAGAATAATAATTATTACAGCTCGTTGGGAACTAGAAGATAATGTAATAGAAACAATGACAAAAAAATGGTTAGATGAAAAACAAGTCCCATATGATGAAATAGTATTAAATGCTACAGAAAAGGTAAAAATTGCTAAAGAGTATAAGTTAGACTTGTTTATAGATGATAGTTTTACAAATTGTAAGGAAGTTTCTAAAGAAGGAATAAAAACATTTTTAATGGATTCTAAAATGAATAAGTCATATAGTGACAAAAATGTAAAAAGAGTTTTTTCATGGCCTCATATTTATCAAGAATATGAGAAACTTTTGAAAGGAGATAAATGATGGAAATTTACGAACTTACTGTTCATGAGTTAGTTGAAAAACTAGAAAAAAAAGAACTTACTGTAAGTGAAATAACAGATAGTTACTTAAAAAGAATAGATGAAAAAGAAAAAGATGTACAAGCATTTGTTACGGTAACAGATGAAAGTGCTAAAGAGATGGCAAATAAAATTGATGAAAAAATAAAAAATGGAGAAAAAAGAAGCACATTTGAAGGAATTCCAATAGGAATAAAAGATAATATGTGCACCAAAGGAGTAAAAACAACTTGTAGCTCAAAAATGCTTGAAAATTTTGTTGCACCATATGATGCGACTGTTGTAAAAAAAGTAAATGACGAGAAATTAATATCACTTGGAAAGACGAATATGGATGAGTTTGCTATGGGAGGTTCTACAGAATATTCATATTTTCACAAAACACATAATCCTTGGAAATTAAATAGAGTGCCAGGGGGCTCATCTGGTGGAAGTGCTGCAGCAGTTGCAGCTAATATGCTTCCATGGGCTCTAGGAAGTGATACAGGAGGATCAATTAGGCAACCAGCTTCACTATGTGGAGTTGTAGGATTAAAGCCAACATATGGACTTGTTTCAAGATATGGATTAGTTGCATTTGCATCTTCACTAGATCAAATTGGACCAATTACAAAAGATGTAGAAGACAATGCAATGTTATTAAACATAATAGCCGGACATGATGAAAAAGATTCAACATCAATTGAAAAAGAAAAGAAAGATTACACAAAGTCACTAGTAAAAGATGTTAAAGGATTAAAAATAGGATTACCAAAAGAATTTATTGGTGAAGGAATAAATGAAGAAGTAAAGAATGCAATTCTAGAAGCTAAAAAAACATATGAAAAACTTGGAGCAACTGTTGAAGAATGCAGTCTTGATATAGGAAAAGAAGCATTAGCTGTTTATTATATAATTGCTTGTGCAGAAGCTAGTTCAAACTTAGGTAGATTTGATGGAATTAGATATGGATATAGATCTGAAAAATATGATGGACTATGGGATTTATATAAAAAAGCAAGAAGTGAAGCATTTGGAGATGAAGTAAAAAGAAGAATAATTCTTGGTACTTATGTATTATCATCAGGATATTATGATGCGTACTATAAAAAGGCACAAAAGGTAAGAACAATAATAAGAAATGAATATCAAAAACTATTTGAAAAATATGATGTTATTTTAACACCAGCATCACCTACAGTTGCATTTGAAATAGGTGAAAAATCAAATAATCCATTAGAAATGTATTTAGCAGATATTTGTACTGTTCCAGTAAATATTACTGGATTACCAGGAATAAGCATACCATCTACAGTTGATTCAAATGGAATGCCAATAGGAATACAGCTAATTGCAAAACATTTTGATGAAGAAACTTTGTATAGAGCAGCATATACATATGAACAAGAAGTGAAATTTAGAGAAAAATATCAACCAGAATTCAAAAATTAAGGAGGGAAAAGAATGTCAAGAGAAGATTATGAAGTTGTTATAGGACTTGAAGTGCACTGCGAATTATCAACAAAAACAAAAATATTTTGTTCTTGCCCTACAGAATTTGGTGGAGAACCTAATACACATTGTTGTCCAGTTTGTATGGCTATGCCAGGAACATTACCAGTACTAAATGAAAAAGTTGTTGAATATGCAGTAAAAGCTGGACTTGCAACTAACTGTAAAATTGCAAGAAATAGTAAAAATGATAGAAAAAATTATTTTTACCCAGATTTACCAAAATCATATCAAATATCACAATATGATATGCCACTATGCTATGAAGGTAGTGTAGAAATAGAAGATGAAAATGGTGAAAAGAAAACAATAAGAATTACAAGAATCCATATAGAAGAAGATGCTGGAAAGTTAAATCATGACGAATATGGAAGAGGAAGTTTTGTTGATTTAAATAGAGCAGGAGTTCCTTTGATAGAAGTTGTTTCTGAACCTGATATTAGAAGTGCTGAGGAGGCAGAAACATATTTAAGAAAGTTAAAATCAATATTTGAATATATTCAAATTTCTGATTGCAAGATGCAAGAAGGTTCATTAAGAGCTGATGTTAATGTTTCAGTAAGAAAAAAAGGATCAAATGAATTTGGAACAAGAACAGAGATGAAAAATATGAACTCTTTCAGATCAATTGTTAGAGCAATCAAATATGAAGCTGATAGACAAGTTGAAGAAATTGAGAGAGGAAATACTATCACACAAGAAACTTTAAGATGGGATGATATATCAGGAAAGACATTCCCAATGAGAGACAAAGAAGATGCACAAGACTATAGATATTTCCCTGATCCAGACTTAGTAGCAATTAAGTTGAGTGATGAGTATATAGAAAACATAAAAAAAGAATTGCCTGAATTACCAGAAGTTAAAAAAGCAAGATACATTGAAGATTTTGAATTAAGTCAAAAGGCAGCAAATTTTGTTACTTCATCTAAATATTATTCTGATATTTTTGATATAGCAACAGAAAAATCACACAATCCTAAAGCTGTTAGTAACTGGTTAATGTCAGATGTTGCTAGAATATTAAATGAAAAAGAAGAAGAAGCTGATAAAATACCATTTACAGGTGAACAACTTGGAGAACTAGTTGAGTTAATAGATAAGGGAACAATAAGTAATAGTATTGGAAAGAAAGTATTAGATGAACTATTTGAAAATCCAAAAGCTCCAAGCAAAATAATAGAAGAAAAAGGATGGATTCAAATTTCTGATGAAGGAGCAATAAAGGAAGTAGTACTTAAAGTTCTACAAAATAATCCTCAATCAGTTGCTGATTATAAAGGTGGAAAAGATAAAGCAATTGGATTCTTAGTTGGACAGGCTATGAAAGAAACAAAAGGAAAAGCTAATCCACAGATGCTTAACAAAATGTTTATAGATGAGATAAAAAATATGTAGAAATAAAAAATAAAACGTAAGATTTCAAAGTGGACTTTAAAAATCTTACGTTTTTATTTTTTATATTATAGGAAAGTTCTCTGAACTTCCTATAATATAAAGCATTTCACAGAAAAATTGTTATACAATTTTTCGCGGACGAACAAAGACGCGGACTTTAAAATGTCATAAGTAGCGAAAATGTTAATAATGTCTGTATTTACTATTATATAAAGGCTTTGGCGAATTTAATAGAAAATAAAGAAAATGCGAAGCACTTTTTATAAAGGCTTCGCACAAAATTTAAAATGAAACTTTTACATTATTTTTTGCTTCTTCATTTTCTACTTTAAATAGTTCTTGATGTTTAAAATTAAAAAGTGAAGCAATTATATTGCTAGGAAAAACTTCTAATTTTGTATTGTACATAGTAACAACATTATTATATGAAGCTCTTGATGATGAAAGTTTATTTTCAGTATTAGAAAGTTCTTCTTGTAAATTTATAAAATTTGTATTTGCTTTCAAATCAGGATAACCTTCAGCAATAGCCATAATTGACTTTAATGTTTGAGAAAGTTGTGATTCTAAATTTGCTTTATCATTAATTGATTGAGCATTTCCCCAAGATGAACGAAGCTCTGTAACTTTAGTTAAAACAGATTCTTCATGATGCATATAACCTTTTACGGTCTCAACAAGATTTGGGATCAAATCAAATCTTCTCTGTAATTCAACATCTATTTGAGCCCAAGAATTATTTACTTGATTTCTAAGCCCAACAAGTTTATTATATGTGAGAACTATCAAAATAATAATAGCAACGATTATTGCAATAACTATAAATAATATACCAAAGACTGGTGATGTCATAATTCAAGCCTCCTTTGTACTTATTTTTACATAATAAAAACATATAAAATATTCTTACCATATAAAAAATAATAGCACATAGATATAAAAAATACAAGAATATAAAAAAAATAGTACTAAAAAAATACAAGCTTAATATAATAATAGTAAAGAAAAAAATGTAACAAAAATGTAAAGAAATATTAAAAAAATTATAAAATAAAACCCACTATTTTATTATAATTGGGACTAGTCATATTATGTGAAACTAAGAAATATAGATAACTGTAAGATTTTATCAACTAACCCAAAAGTTGACAAAAACCAACATAATCTGTATAATTTAATTGTTATTTCTTGAAGGAGGAATATATGAAATCAGAAGAGAGTGTATCTAAAGGATTAATAAAAAGAATAGCTTTCATGGTTTTAGTTTTATTAGTGCTGTTAGGGATTGGTGTATTAGCTAGAACAAGCACTGTTAGTACTGTAACAATAAAATTTGCAGATAAAACAGAATTAACAGTTGTTACAACTAAAGATAAAATTGCTGACATTCTAGAAGAAAATAACATATATTTGCTAGAAGATGAAGTAGTAGAACAAGGAATTGATGCTACTGTCGGAACAGATAGAACAATAACAATAAAAAGAAAATCTGATATAGAAAAAGAAAATAGTCAATCAGATGAAACACAAGTACAAGTTATAAAAAGTGAAGAATTACTTAGTCCTGAAGGAAAAGTAATTGTAGAAAAAATAGTTAAAGAAACAGTTGAAATTCCATTTGAAACAATAACAAAAGAAGTTACATCAAAAAATGATGGAGAAAAAATTAATAAAGTAGTGCAAGAAGGAAAAAACGGAATTAAAGAAATAACTTATAAAATAAAATACGAAAATGATGTTGAAATTGAAAAAAATAAAATTTCAGAAACAGTTATACAAGAACCTGTAAACAAAGTAATAGAAGTAAGTGTAAAAGTTGTAGCTTCAAGCAGAGGTTCAAGTGCAGTAAGAACAGGAGCAGGAAGCTGGACATATTCATCTGCTGATATAGATTTAATATGTGCAATAACAGCACAAGAAAGTAGTTCTAGTTACGAAGGTGCTCTTGCAGTTATCACATCTGCTTGTAATAGAGCTGAAAAAAGAGGAACAGATCCATTAACAGAATATAAAAGGCCAAATCAATATTGCTATTCAATAGATTCAAATTGGAAAAAAAGATTAAATGGAAATTATTCATCTGTAGTTAAAAAAGCTGTTACAGATGCACTAAATGGTGTTAGAAATCACCCTTACACATCATTTAGATCAGCTAGAACAGGAAAAGCTGGAGTTAACATTGGTGGTAATGTATATTTTTAAAATAAAAAGACGTACAAAAATGTACGTCTTTTTTATCTAATAGGAAAGTTCTTCGAATTTCCTATAATATAAAGGCTTCGCCCAAATTGCACACAAATTTTTTAACAAAAATTTGGCGCATAGAACAAAGACGCGGACTTAAAAAGATTTTAAGTAGTAAAAATATTAATACTGTCCGCTTTTGTTCTACACTATGAAAACTATGAAAAACGAGTACATATAGTACTCGCTTTTAGATTTTACTTATGAAAATATACTAAATATTGAAGTGAAAATTGATCTAACAAGATTTACAAGTAATCTAACAACAATATTTTCTTCATACAATTCAATACACATATTATGAATTGGCGGAATAAAGAATAGTATCGTGAAAACAATTATAATAACAATAATTGTTAAAATAAGTTGGAATATTCTTTTAAATGTCCATTTATATTTTAGCTTATAGCCTCTTTCACGAAGATATGCATCATATGCTTCTAAATATCTTTCTTGAAGTTTTTCTTTTAATTTCTTTTTAGTTTTTTCATCCATTCCAGATGTATTAACATAAAAATTACCTTCATTATCAGTGTAATATCCATTTGAATAAGAAATTGTATTGTAATTTGAAAATTGTTTTTCTATATCATCAGATGACTGATTAGTAGATGAAGAAGTAGAGGAACTTTTAGAATTGGTATTAGACTGTGATGATGATTGCCTGCTCGCTTTTCTTCTTTCTAATTCACGCTTTTTTTCTAAAATACTATCATAATTAGCTCGTTTTTCATCAGAAATTAAAACTTCATAAGCCTCATTTAATTGTTTCATCTTTTGTTCTGCTTCTTTTTTATTGTCTTGATTTAAATCAGGATGATATTTTTTAGCTAAAGCCTTATATGCTTTTTCAATTACTTCTTTAGAAGCTTTTTCACTTACTTCTAAAATTTCATAATAATTAACCATACTTTTCTCCTTAGTATAAGTAATTTTAGCATAAAATGGTTCAGATAAAAGAATTATAGCATTAAAAAATTAATAAAACAACAAAATAAAATTAATAATATTGAAATAAATTTATAAAATGGATATACTACTAATGAAGCTTTATTTTAAAAGGAGGTTTTTTTATGGCAGAAGTAGATGAAAATAAAATAAAAAATATGATTGACAACTTAGTTGAAAGAGCCAAAAAAGCATCACAAGAATATATGAAATTAAATCAAGAACAAATAAATGAAATCGTAAAAAAAATGTCAATGGCTGGACTAGAAAATCATATGCAGTTAGCCAAAATGGCAGTTGAAGAAACAGGAAGAGGAATATATGAGGATAAAATCACGAAAAACATGTTTGCAACAGAATATATTTATCACAGCATAAAATATGATAAAACAGTTGGTGTAATAAATGAAAATGAAGAAGAAGGATATTCAGAAATAGCAGAACCAATTGGAATAATTGCAGGTGTAACCCCTGTAACAAATCCAACATCAACAACAATGTTTAAATCAATAATTGCAGCAAAAACAAGAAATGTAATTATATTTGGTTTTCATCCATCAGCACAAAAATGTAGCAGTGAAGCAGCAAGAATTTTAAGAGATGCAGCAGTAAAAGCTGGTGCACCAGAGGATTGCATTTTATGGATTGAAGAACCATCAATAGAGGCAACTAGATGTTTAATGAATCATCCTGATATTAATTTGATACTAGCAACAGGTGGAACAGGAATGGTTAAATCAGCTTATTCTTGTGGTAAACCAGCATTAGGAGTTGGACCTGGAAATGTGCCATGTTATATTGATAAAACAGCAAAGCTTGAGACATCAGTAAATGATCTTGTAATGTCAAAATCATTTGATAATGGAATGATATGTGCATCAGAACAAGCTGTAATAGTAGACAAAGAAATAGTAAAAGAATTTGAAAAATTAATGAAAAATGCTGGATGTTATTTTGCAACAAAGGAAGAAAAAGAAAAATTAGAAAAAGTTATATTTGATAAAAAAGAAGATGGAAGTTTTAAATTAGATGGAAAAATTCCAGGACAAAGTCCATACAAAATTGCTAAGTTAGCAGATATAAATATTCCGGAAGATACAAAAGTTTTAGTTGTAAAGGAAACAGGTGTAGGAGATGAATATCCATTTTCTAAAGAAAAACTTAGTCCAATATTAACTTATTATACAGTCAAAGATAAAGAAGAAGGAATACCACTTGCTGAAAGACTAATTGAATATGGTGGACTTGGACATTCAGCAGTTATACATTCAGAAGATAAAGAAACAATCTTAGAGTTTTCTGAAAAAGTAAAAGTGGGAAGAATAATAGTTAATTCTCCTTCAACACATGGAGCAATCGGAGATATTTATAACACAAATATGCCATCACTTACACTTGGATGTGGTACATTTGGAGGAAATTCAACAACAGCAAATGTATCATCAGTTAATTTAATAAATATCAAAAGGGTTGCAAATAGGAGAGTTAATATGCAATGGTTTAAAATTCCAGAAAAAATATATTTTGAGGCAGGATCAATTAGCTATTTAGAGAAAATGCCAGATATATCAAGAGCTTTTATAGTAACAGATCCATCAATGGTTAAATTAGGATATATAGATAAAATTTTATATCATTTAAGAAAAAGAGAAAAATATGTGCATTCAGAAATATTTTCTGAAGTAGAAGCAGATCCATCTTTTGAAACAATTCAAAAAGGTGTAGAAGCAATGAAAAACTTTCAACCTGATGTTATTATAGCATTAGGTGGAGGCAGCCCAATGGATGCAGCTAAAGGAATGTGGTTATTTTATGAACATCCAGAAGCAGATGTTGAAGGGTTAAAACTTAAATTTATGGATATAAGAAAACGTACCTATAAATTTCCTAAATTGGGTCAAAAAACAAAAATGGTTGCAATTCCAACAACATCAGGAACAGGTTCAGAAGTAACATCATTTGCAGTAATAACAGACAAAAAGAGAAATATAAAATATCCTTTAGCAGATTATGAACTTACACCAGATATTGCGATTATTGATCCAGATTTAGTAATGACATTACCAAAGAAAATGACAGCAGATACAGGTATGGACGTATTGACACACGCGATTGAAGCATATGTTTCAAATATGGCATCTGATTTTACAGATGGACTAGCAGAAAAAGCTATAGAACTTGTTTATGAAAATCTTATAGAGGCATATAAAAATGGTGATAACAGAATAGCAAGAGAAAAAATGCATAATGCAAGCACAATTGCTGGAATGGCTTTTACAAATGCATTTTTAGGAATTAATCACTCATTAGCGCATAAGTTAGGAGGAGAATATCATATCCCACATGGAAGAGCAAACGCAATTATACTTCCATATGTTATAGCATATAATGCTCAAAAACCAACTAAATTTGTTTCATTTCCTAAATATGAGTATTTTATAGCTGATAAAAAGTATGCAAAAATAGCAGAAAAACTAGGATTGCCAGCAAGTACAACAGAAGAAGGAATAAAGTCATTAATAAAAGTTATACAAAACATGCTAGTTGAATTGGAATTACCAACATCTTTAAAAGATTGTGGAATTGAAGAAAAAGAATTTTTATCAAATCTTGATGAATTAGCAGATAGAGCATTTGAAGATCAATGTACAACAGCAAATCCAAGATTGCCACTTGTAACAGAATTAAAACAGATATTATTAGATGCATATTATGGAAAGGAAATAAAATTCTAGAATAATTTTTAAACTCACTAATAATTTGAAATAGAGGTGAGTTTATGAGAAAAATTATAACTTTTATAAAATCAGTTTTATTTCCAGTTGTTGTTGGATTGCTTGTAGGAATAATAATTTCAGATAATATGGATTATCAATATTTAATAAAACCTGAAATTGCTCCTAAGCCAATAGTATTCCCAATTGTATGGATAATTCTATATGTTTTAATGGGAGTGTCATATGGAATATTAAAATATCAAAATATGGTAGATGCCAAAACAAACTTGATTTATAACTTACAGTTAGCAGTAAATGCACTTTGGCCGATAATATTTTTTGTGCTTAAATGGAGATTAATTGCTTTTATTTGGATATTTATATTAGCATTGATAATAGTAGTAATGATAGATGAATTTTATTCAAAAAATAAAATTTCAGGATTATTGCAATTTCCATACTTAATATGGACAATATTTGCAGCATACCTAAATATATCAATATATTTACTAAATAATAGTATTGCTAAATGAAAATAGATATTATAAAATATGCAAAACGTAAAAAGAAAAGAGGATGAAAAATGGAAAAAATAAGAGGATTTGAAGTAGCTAAAGGATTTGAAGATAAAGACATTAATTTACCAGTAAGAAAAACAAAATATTCAGCAGGATATGATGTAGAAGCAGCAGAAGATTGCGTAATTCCAGCATACAAATTTGGCCAAAAACCAACTTTAGTAAAAACAGGAATTAAGGCTTATATGCCAGAAGATGAATATTTAATGTTATGTAATAGAAGTTCAAACCCAATAAAAAAAGGATTAGTAATGGCAAATAGCATAGGAATAATTGATTGCGATTATTATGGGAATCCAGACAATGATGGAGCATTCATGTATGCATTTTATAATTTCTTTGATAAAGATCTAGAAATAAAAAAAGGAGATGTAATAGGTCAAGCAATTTTTCAAAAATATTATGTCACAGATGAAGATAAAGCTGAAGGTAACAGAATAGGCGGATTTGGCTCTACAAGTAAATAATATTAGATATATATTATGTGAATTTATTCCCAAAAGTCTTTGACTTTTGGGAATTTTTGTAGTATAATAACAATGTGCTAAATAGTAAAATTTACCTGAAAGGAGTGATACTTACATGTTTAATGTAGGCGACAAAGTAGTATATCCAATGCATGGCGCTGGAATAATCGAATCTATCGAAGAAAAGGCGATTCTAGATGAAAGACAGTCATATTACATAATTAAAATGCCAGGCGAGGTAAAGGTTATGGTTCCTACTGCCAAAGCAGAAGAAATTGGAGTAAGAAATATCATAGATAAGTCATCAGCTGAAAAAGTTATTGAAGTCTTGGAACAAGAAAGCACAGAAATGTCTATGAATTGGAACAAAAGATATAGAGACAATATGGAAAAGATGAAAACTGGAAACATCTATGAAGTAGCAGATATTGTTAGAAACTTAAGCTTTAAACAAAAGGAAAAAGGTTTGTCTACGGGCGAAAAGAAGATGTTACTAAATGCTAAACAGATTCTTGTAAGTGAACTTGTTTTAGTGGAGCAAAAAGATCTTTCAGAGATAGAGTCTCTAGTAGAAAATAAAATAAATGCATCTTATGCTGAACATATATCAGCATTAGAACAAAATACAGTAGAAGAACATATTGTAAAAAAATTTATACCATTAAATTAATCAATAAAATAGAAAAAAGAGGAAAAAAACCTCTTTTTTTGTATTAAGTAAAAAAGTGCATGACATTTTTATATTATAGGAAAGTTCTTCGAATTTCCTATAATATAAAGGCTTCGCCCAAATTAATACAAAAAATTGCTAAAATTTTAAATACAAAAAAATTTGAAAAATTTTTTGAATAAGAATTATACCAAAAGAATAAATTAAAAATATAATTCGCAATGATTAAATTTTTTTAACATAATACAAAAGTATATACAAAAGAAAAAATAAGTGTTATAATAAAAAAGAAGGAGACTAAAATGAATCAGATACTAATAACTGAAAAATTATATATTACTCCTGAATTGAAACGCAAAAAGAAATTATACAAAATTGATTTTATCGTTTCAATCTTTTTGTTATGCCTTTTATTTTCTTACTATATTTACGCTGAATATGATAAATATGCTGAAGAAAAAAAATCTCAAGAAATTTTAGCTAGTATGAATACAAATCAAGAATTTGAAAGCACATATTTATATGATGATACAACAATAAAGGTTGAAGATAATGATAAAATAGTTGTAATTTTAGCTGATGAAGATTCAAACACAGAAGTAGATACTTCGAATCTTTCAAGCTCAAATCGTACAAAAATTAAACCAAAAGATGTAATGACAACGGAATCTGGTGAAGAATATTATACAATTGCCCAAATAACAATACCAAAAATTGGAGTTGACTATGGAATATGTGATCACTGGTCATATGACTTATTAAAAATGTCACCTTGTAAATTCCATGGTGCTGATCCAAATGAAGTTGGAAACTTCTGTATAGTTGGACATAACTATAGAAACTCAAAATTCTTTAGTAAAGTTCCAACACTTGAAAATGGAGATATAATTCAAATTACAGATATTTATAAAAGAACTATCAATTATGTAGTATATGATAAACATGTTGTTTCAGATCAAGATAATAGTGATACTTCTCAAGTAACACATGGAAAGAAGGAAATAACAGTTATAACTTGTACAAATGATAGTAAAAACAGAGTTATAGTAAAAGCCAGAGAAGAAGGAACCTAAATTAAATTTAAAAAAATAATAAAATGAAAAGTAAAGAGAATTCAAATTAATAAATTGAATTCTCTTTTTGAATTGAATTCTAATATTCATATATGTTATAAAGAACAAAAAATTAATTATATGTATTCTTGAAGTTATTATTGAAAAAATATAATTTATAATATATAATACAAACGTTAAAAACTAAATGTAGGAGATAGAATTGCAAATGAGCGAAATTTTAAATATGCTAGATATAGATAGTGTTTTAAAATATAGTATAGCACTTGCCATAATTCTAGCTGTAAGATTATTTTGCCCAATTGTTTCACGAATTATAATTTTCATTTTTCATAAAATTTTTAAAGTAGAAACAAAATCAAGTGAAAGTGGATTTTATGGTCCTTTAAAATTTTTATTTACAGTTATAGGTTTTGGAATTGCTATATATTATTTGAAGCTACCAGAAGGCATAATAAATTTATATAATAAAATATTTAAAATTATATTAATTGCTGTAGTGGCAAAATCACTTACTAATTGTTTAACACCAAATTCTACTTTTTTTACAAAATTGGAAAGTTCAACAAGATTTAATGGAAATGAACAATTAAATGCATTTATAGCAAAAATATTAAAAACAATTATATATATTGCGGCTGCTTTCATGATAATGGCAGACTTTGGATATAATCTAGGAGGACTAGCTGCTGGATTAGGTATAGGAAGTGCTGCTTTAGCTTTAGCTGCACAAGATTTTGTAAAAAATATAATAGGTGGAATAGCAATAATAAGTGATAGAACATTTGAAATAGGGGACTATATTCAAATAGGTACATATTGTGGAACAGTTATAGATATAACTTTTAGAAGTACAAAAATTAGAGATAATCAAAATACAATTATATCAATACCAAATTTAGTTATAGTTACAGAGTATGTACAAAATTGGAGTAAAATAAAAAGTAGAAGATTTGAAACACGTTTAAGATTAGGACTAGAAACTTCTACAGAAACAATAAATTCATGCATCGGTAAAATAAAAACAATATTAAAAACAAATGATAACATTGATTCAGAAACCATTATAGTAACATTAGAAGAAATTAAAGAAGATTCTAATGTCTTGTGGATAGTAGCATACTTAAAAACAGGAGACTATGATGAATTCGTAAGAATAAGAGAAAAAGTAAATTGTAGTATATTAGATGTATTAGAACGAGAAAACATAGATTTAGTATATCCAACGCAAAGAGTTTATATGAAAAGTTTATAATGCATCATAAGAAGGGAAAAGACCAATGGGAATTGGAATTGCTTTATCTGGTGGAGGCCTAAAAGGGATTGCCCATATTGGAGCATTACAAGCATTAGAAGAACTAAATATAGATATAGATTATATTGCGGGGACAAGCTCAGGAGCATTAGTTGCAGCTTTTTATGCAATGGGATATACAATAAAAGAAATGCAAGAACTAGCAAAAGATTCATATAAACAACTAACTAAAATAAAAAAAAGAAAAATATTAAAAGAGGGAACAACTTTTTTAATAAAAAAAGACTTGAAGTTACAGGGAATCATTGAAGGAGAAAAAATAGAAAATTTAGTTGCAAAATATGCTAGAAATAAAGAAATTTATAAAATATCAGATATTAAGAAAAATTTTGCCCTAGTAACAGTTGATTCAAAATCAACAAGGAAATGTATACTTTCATCAAAAAAAATAGAAGAACAAGAAAATGTGGATTATTTATATAATATTCCAATAGAAAAAGCTGTACATGCAAGTATGTCATTTCCAGCAATTTTTACACCATGCAAATATGAAAAATATTGTTTCATAGATGGAGGGACAGTAGATAATTTACCTGTTGATTTATTAAAAGACCTAGGAGCAAAAAAGACTATAGCTTTAAGCTTTAAAATGGATGAATTTAAAGGGACTGAAAATTTATTTTCGGTTATATTAAGAGCATGTGATATTTTTTCATTAAAAGATGTAAACGTAGGAAGAAAGATTAGTGATGTCGATGTAGAAATTGATATTGCAAATGCAAAATTACTAAAGATTGATGACATAGATTCAAGCATAAAAATTGGGTATGAATCAGTCATGAGAGAAAAAGAAAAGATATTAGGAATGGTGAAAACAAAATGAAAGCATTAGTAACTGGAGCTTCCTCAGGAATTGGAAGAGAAATAGCTTTATACTTAAGTGATTTAGGATATGATTTAGTAATTGTAGCAAGAAATAGTCAGCCTTTAAGAGATTTACAAAGAGAAATAAGAACAAATGTTGAAGTTGTAGCAATGGACTTAACAGATAGAGAAAATGTATGGAAATTGCATGAAATGTACAAAAATCAGCCAATAGAAATTTTAGTAAATGATGCTGGATTTGGAGTACATGGTTTAGTTACAGAGACAGAATTAGAAAAGGATTTAGAACTTATTGATTTAAATATAACAGCAACACATATGCTAACAAAATTATTTTTGCAAGATATGAAAAAAAGAAACTTAGGATATATTTTAAATGTTTCTTCAATTGCTGGATTTTTATCAGGACCATTAATGGCAGAATATTATGCTTCAAAAAATTTCGTTTTATCATATACTAGAGCAATAAATACAGAATTAAAAAAGGAAAAATCAGAAGTTCATGTTAGTGCATTATGTCCAGGACCAACAAAAACAAACTTTAATAAAGTTGCAAACGTAGAATTTAAAGTACGTCCATATACAGCAGAATATGTAGCTGAATATGGAGTTAATAAAATGTTTGATGAAAAAGATGTAATAATTCCAGGATTTAAGATGAAATGTGTACATGTTTTAGCAAAATTATTGCCAGACAAATTAACAAGACAATTTGCATATAAAATTCAAAAAAATAAAGTAAGTAGTAAAAAAGAAAGTAAAGAAAGTAAGGAGAAAAAATGAAAATAAACTGTATAGGAACAGGAACAATGGGGTCAATTACAAGAGGAAACCAATGTATATTAATAGATAATATTATTTTTGATATTGGATCTGGAGTTGTAAAAAAACTAGAAGAAAAAAAGATTAGAACTAAAGATATAAAATATATATTGATAACACATTCACATGCTGATCATTTCGCAGACTTACCTAATTTCTTAATTGGAAGAAGTATTAGAAATGAAAATAATGAATTATTACACATCATTTGCGGAAAAGGAATGAGAGAAAAGACAATAGAATTATTTCAATTATGCTTCGGAGATGGTGAAAAAGATAAATATAAAGATTTTGAAGATAAATTTAATGTTAAGTTTGTAGAATTAGAAAATGGTGAAACATTTGAAAATAATGAATTTAAAATAACAGCTTATGAGTTAGAACATGGAGGATGCAAACCAATACTTGGATTTGTATTAGAAAAAGATGGAAAATGTGTAGGCTATGCTACAGATACTGTATTATGTCCAAATGTAAAATTGATTTGCCAAAGGTCAGAAATAGCGTTTTTAGATGCTAATAGTATTACTGCAACAAAATCGCATATGTCACTAAATGAAGTTATAAACATGCAAAATGAAAATAAAAATTGCATGATTTGTGCGATACATAGAGGCGATTATGAATACAACAAAAATGCTAATATAAAATTTCCGGAAGATGGAGAAATCATAGAAATATAACATAAAAAAGAAATCACCTCATAAAATTTAATAGAGGTGAATTTTTTTATGACTAAATTTACAAAAATGCAAGGTTTAGGAAATGACTTTGTATGTATGAATTATGAAGATGTAAGTAGATATGATTTAAAAAACTTCTCTAAATTTATATGTGATAGACATTTTGGAATAGGCGCAGATGGAGTTTTACTTTATAGTAAAAGCCAAGTAGCAGATTTTAAAATGAGAATATTTAATAGTGATGGATCAGAAGCTGAAATGTGTGGGAATGGAATACGATGCCTAGGAAAATTCTTATATGAACAAAAATTAGTTAATAAGAGTAAAGTTACTATAGAAACATTAGCTGGAATAAAAGAAATTGAATACATATTAGAAAATGAAAAAGTAATGTCCATTAGGGTTAATATGGGAAAACCACAATCACAAATTCATAGAACTCAAGTATATATACCACAAAATAATACTTGTGAACAACATATGTGCAAATTATTATTTAAACTTCAAGGAAAGGAGACAGTAGGAACATTTTTATCAGTTGGAAATCCACACACAGTTATTGAAGTGAAAGATGTGAAAAATTATCCAGTTGCAAAAAACGGAAAGATTGTAGAAAATTATAAATATTTTCCTGAAAAAACAAATGTAGAGTTTGTTCAAATTGTAAATGAGCAAAACATAAAATTAAGGGTATGGGAAAGAGGTGCTGGAGAAACTTTAGCATGTGGAACAGGTGCTTCTGCAACAGTATTTGCACTACACAAAGAAGGAAAAGTAAAAAATGAAACTAATGTAGAACTAGAGGGTGGAACTCTAAAAATAATAGTAGATGATAGTACAAACACAATTTATATGGAAGGACCTGCTGTAAAAGTTTTTGAAGGAGAAATTGATTTATAATTTAACAAAGATACTAGGGAAATGGTTTTTGTGAGAATTTCATAAAAACCGTTTTTTTATTATATTTAAAAATGAAATAAAACTGTAACAAAAAAGTAATTAGAATGAAACGATTAGAAATAAAAAAATCAAGAAAGTACTTCCGCAGCAACATATGGAACGGAAAAAAGTGGATAATAAAATGAGGTATTGAAAAAATAAAAAATAAAACTATATATATATTTAATATGTTTAGGAGATGAATTACAAATGAATGGTTTAAACATTATAAAAAAAGTCAAAGAATTTTTAAAAATCGTTGCCGTAATTGTTCTTTTAATTATATTAAGCGTTTTACTATATGCAAATTACAACATTACAGCAATTGCAACTACTGAAAGCTCGTCTACAGTACCTTCTCAGTTTGATGATGGAATTCAAGAAAATGTATTTAGATTTTTGGATTCTTTTTCTAAGCAAGTAACAGTAAATGATTTTAATTGGGAAAAAGATGTTGATGAATCAATAGGTAAAATTACTTTGGAAGATAATGGACGAAAAGTTAATATGACTGGAAATGAAACTTTGGAGGGGAAAAATGCAATATACATAATACCTGAAAATCACCAACAACAAGTATTTGGATTTCATTATAATGTTGAATATGGAGATAGTTTTTACGCTGCAGGTTTACTCATGAGAGTAAAAAAAGACAACGAATATTTAACAGGATATATGTTAAGTTTTAATAATACAAGTAGACCAGAATGGACAGGAGAATATTCTACTACATATGGTTCAATATGGAAATTTAAATATAAATTACATGATAATAGAAGTTCAAATATAGAAAAAGAATTAGTAAAAGATTTAAATATACCTCAAAGTGGTAATATACAAATAGATTCAACTGCTGAAGAAATAAAAATTACAGGAGAAGTAAATGAAACAATAACTATTAATCAAAATGATCAAGATGTTGGAGATGGATTTGGATTTTTTACAGCACATTATAGTCATAATTGCGACAGGATTGGTAATTTTGATTTAACGAACTTTGCTGTAACAACAATAGATATAATTCCCCATAAATTGATTGTTGATCCTAATGGTGGAACATGGGGAGAAAAGACAGAAAAAAGTGAATTAACAGGTGTATATGAAGATACAGCAAATATACCAATGCCAGAAAGAGAAGGATACACATTTGTTGGCTGGACAAAAGAAGGCTCAGGTGGAGAAATGAGTACTCTTACTGATACAGCAGTATATACATGGGGAGAAAATGAAACAGATGATAAGATAACTGCTCAATGGGTAAAAACAGATTTGACTAAACAACAAAGTGTGTCAGAAGTGACAAATGGAACTGAAATTACATATACATTAAGAGCTACTAATAGTGGAACAGTAAAAAGTAAAGCGATAATATCAGATACGATACCAGCAGAGACAACATTTGTAGATGGAAGTATAACATTAAATGGTCAAGCGACTCAAAATACACAAGAAAATTTACAAAATGGAATAGAAGTAGAAGTACCAGCTGGAGGAAGTACAACAATAACTTTTAAAGTTATTTCTAAAGATCTTGAGGATAAACAATTGATAAAAAATATAGCAAAGGTAAAAGATATAACAGTTGAAAGCAGAATAAAAGAAAGTCAATCTCAAGAAGTTGTAGCAAAATATCTAGAACCTATAATAAGCCAAACAAAAGAAATTTCAACACAAAATGGAAAAGATTATGTAATAGCAGGAGAAAATGTAAAATACACGATAGTTGTAAATAATGCAGGTGGATTAGCTAAAGATGTTTTAATACAAGATACTGTTCCAGCAGAAACAACATTTGTAGATGGAAGCATAAAAGTAGATGATCAAGCAGTAATGATGGAAGGTAACCAAGTACCAACAAAAGAAAATTTAGCAGATGGAATTACAATTCAGATACCAGCTTATTCAACAAAAAGACTAAGTTTTGATGTAACTGTAAATGATGTAAATAACAAAGATGTAATTAAAAATATTGCTAAAGTTGATAACAATCAAACAAACGAAGTGGCAAAAGAATATATAGAACCAATAATAAGCCAAACAAAAGAAATTGCAACAGCTAATGGAGAAAACTATGTAGTAAAAGGAGAAAAAATTACATATACAATAACTATAAATAATGATGGAGATCTAGGAAAAGATGTTACAGTAAAAGACCCAATTCCAGAAGGAACAACTTTTGTGGAAGATAGCATAAAACTAGATGGACAAACTATTAAAAAGGAAGATGGAAACTCTCTAACTAAAGATGATTTAACAAATGGAATAGTAGTAGGAGTAGAAGGAAAGTCAAGCAAAAAAATAAGTTTTGATGTAACTGTAAATGACATAAATAATAAAGATGTAATTAAAAATATTGCTGAAGTTGATAACAATCCAACAAACGAAGTTGATAAAGAATATATAGAACCAATAATAAGCCAAACAAAAGAAATTTCAACAGCTAATGGAGAAAACTATGTAGTAAAAGGAGAAAAAATTACATATACAATAATTATAAATAATGATGGAGATCTAGGAAAAGATGTTACTGTAAAAGACCAAATTCCAGAAGGAACAACTTTTATGGAGGATAGCATAAAATTAGATGGACAAGCTATTAAAAAGGAAGATGGAAAATCTCTAACTAAAGAAGATTTAGCAAATGGAATAGTAATAGGAGCAGAAGGAAAATCAACTAAAAAGTTAAGCTTTGAAGTAGTTGTAAATGCAATAAAAGATGAAAGCATAATAGAAAATATAGCAACCGTTGATGGAATTGAAACAAATAAAGTAACTACTGTTTATTCGGATTCAATTATAAGCGAATACAAAAAAGCAGAAACTCAATATGGAAAAGAATATGTTGTTGGGAATGAAAAAATTACATATAAAATAATAGTAAAAAATACAGGTACATTACCAAAACTTGTTGTTGTAAAAGATGCAGTACCAAATGGAACAACATTTGTAGAAGGTAGTATAAGAATAGATGGAGAGTCAGGAAAACTATTTAAAGAAACAGATTTAGAAAAAGGAATTGAAGTTTTAGTACCTGCCAAACCAGGAGGAAATAACGGAAATCAAAAGGAAAAACAAAATACTGATAAGGCTCAAAACGATAATTCAAAAGGCATACAGAAAAATAATAGTGGAGAAGTAAATATTAATATTAATGATGAAAAATTGAACTTACTAAATATAGACAAAATAGGCTCTACAGAAGAAAATGAAAGCCAAAATCAATACGAAGAAGTTATGATTCCAAGTGAATATAATGATACTAAAAAAATAAATGTACCACCTTTTATATCTACAAATACTAAAGAATCAAAAGATACTCAAGATGAACAAAAAGGAGATTCAGAAGAGGAGAATCAAGATAATCAAGAATTTGATGAAAATGATGCAAATGCAGGATTTAAAATAATAAGTTTTGAAGTAACAGTAAATCCTCTTGAAAAAGATACTGATACAGCAAGAATTGATAATATAGCCTTAATTGATGATATGGAAACAAATGAAGTTTCATATGATGTATATCCATTTAATATGAAAATAGAACAAAAAATAAAGAACTTAATATTAAATGGAGCTGGATCAAGTGTTGGAGATGGAAAAACAGCCAAAACTGAAGTATATAGAAAAGCTGTAAATAGTTCTAAAGTTACAACTACATATGAAATTACAGTTACGAACACTGGTAAGGTTCCAGGAACAGCTACTGTAAAAGATATTATTCCAACTGGATATAAAGTAGCAGATAATAATCCTACATATTGGTCAAAAGGAGATAATGGAGAAATTACAACAACGACAAAAGAATTAGAAGCAGGAGAAAGTCAAAAATTTGAGGTATCATTAGTTTGGATAAATGGAAAAGAAAACTTTGGTGAAAAAATAAATGAAGCTGATATTGCTGATACAAAAAATGATTCTAATGCAGAAGAAACAACTTTAAAAGATAATCAAAGCCAGACAGACGAATTTGTTACAGTATCAACTGGTGCAGAAAAAAGAAGTTTTCAAATAATGTCATTAATAATGTTGCCACTATTTATGGCAATGGTTGTAGGAAAAGATATTATTGACAAAAAAAGAGCAAGACAAGAAATAGATTTGAAAATCTTTCATAAATAGTAAAAAATAAATATATCAAGTATAAAAAAACCTTTTTTGGAAATACTTACAATAAGTAAATCCAAAGGAGGTTTTTTATTTTGATGCACAAGGTGGAAATATGCGGTGTAAACACTAGCAAGTTACCTGTACTATCAAATGAAGAAAAAAAAGAACTTCTAATTAAAATAAAAAATGGAGATATTGAAGCAAGAGAAAAATTTATTAATGGAAATTTAAGACTTGTATTAAGTGTAGTTCAACGATTTTCAAATAGAAATGAAAATGCAGATGATTTATTTCAAATAGGATGTGTGGGATTAATAAAGGCAATTGATAATTTTGATCCAAATTTAAATGTACAGTTTTCAACATATGGAGTTCCAATGATTATACGGAGAAATAAGAAGATATTTAAGAGATAATAACATGGTTAGAGTTAGTAGATCTATAAGGGATTTAGCTTATAAAACAATGCAAGTAAGAGAAAAATTAACAAAGGAAACTGGAAAAGAACCAGGAATAGAAGAAATTGCAAAAGAATTAGAAGTAGAACCTGAAGAAATTGCATTTAGTTTAGATGCAATACAAGATCCAGTTTCGCTGCAAGAACCTGTATACAATGACAGTTCTGATAGTATATATGTGATGGACCAAGTAAAAGATGCAAAAAATACAGATGAACTATGGGCAGAAAACATTACGATTTTAGAAGCTATGAAAAAACTAAATGATAAAGAAAAATTAATTATAAATAAAAGATTTTTTGATGGAAGAACACAGATGGAAGTTGCTGAAGAAATAGGAATATCACAAGCTCAAGTTTCAAGGCTTGAAAAAAGTGCAATAGAAAGAATAAAAAGAATTTGGAAATAGTTAGATTTCAACTAAAATAACATCTTCGCCAATACATTTAATATTAGACCATGGAATAACAATATCTTTATCTGCTGAAAAAATGTTTAAAAGTTTTGCATTACCAGGAACGACAATTGAAGTGATTATACCTGTACTAAGTTCAGCATTGACGTCTTGAACATATCCTAATCTTTTGGCATTTGTAACATTGATAACTTCTTTGTGTTTAAAATCTAAACCTTTATTAGACATATTAAATCCTTTCAAATATAAATTAATATATTATATTCATGAAAAGAAAAAGGGTGATAAAAATTAAAATTTCTTGGATAAAAGCAGAAAACGACAATAAAAATTTTAAAATACCTGAAAAATTAGGATTTGAAGTAATTCAAATTGATAATAGAGAAAATATTGATAATCAGCTTGCAGAATTAATAAATAAAAAATATGACACAATAGTCATTACAAATGAAATTGCAGGTTTTTCTGAAGATATAATAAAAAAATATTCAAAAAACAAAAAAATAAAAATTATTATTAATAATTAATATGGAGGCTTTATGTATCAGGAAAAAATGAAAAATATAATAATTTTAAAAGATGTGCCATCTAATTTAATTGATGAAGCGATAATTATTTTAAAAGAAAATAATGCTAATAACAAAAAAAGGAGAGAAGAATATGCAAAAGATGAAGCTAAAAATATCATAAAAGAATATATTGAAAATGATAGAAAAATAAATAAAAAATTTAAAAGGAAAAAATATATTTTATTCTAAATTTAATAAAAATGCATATATTTTAAAAAAGAAACTTGACCATCACTTTTAGGTGGAGAAAGGAAATTTTTAAAATGATGCTAACAGATGAAGAAAAAATACAAAAAGCTGAGGAAATTTATTATCGAAGAAATGGAATAAAAAGCAAAGAAATAAATAAAGATAAAAAAAGCCATTCTATAAGAAATTTATTTATTACAATTATTGCAGTTTTAGCTATTATAGGATATAAAAACAAAGATTTTTTACTATCTGAAGAATTCAAAAGCCAGTTAAAAATTTTTTTAAACAGTAAAATTGATATTAATAATTTATGGAATAAAAATACAGAACAACCAGAGATTACAGAAGATGAAGAATTACAAACGGAAAATATAGAAAAACAAGATAGTCAAGAAATATCATATG
The DNA here is from genome assembly GCA_947588885.1 of uncultured Clostridia bacterium. GTDB lineage: Bacteria > Bacillota > Clostridia > TANB77 > CAG-508 > UMGS1994. Next base: position 16,384 of record CANQAH010000003.1, on the reverse strand, counting down.
AAGTAATATGGCCATATAAAGGAACAATAACATCGAACTTTGGAGAGAGAGAATCTACAGATAAAAGAGTAACAAGTAACCATACTGGAATTGATATTGCGGGAAATATGGGGGATGAATTTGTTTCTGCAATAGATGGAAAAGTAACATTAATTTCTGAAGAAGGGGATTTAGGAAAACATATAAAAATTGAAAATGAAAAAATTACAACAGTATATGCACATTGCAGTGAAATATATGTAAAAGAAGGAGATGAAATAAAACAAGGAACAGCTATTGGAAAAATTGGAAGCACCGGAAATTCAACAGGTCCACATTTACACTTTGAAACAATAAAAAATAATGAATATGTTGATCCACTTAATATAATTGAAAATATTATCTAAAATGAAAGGTAATATCTAAAATGAAAATAAAAATAGATTTAAAGATATTTTTAGCGATATTATTTTATTGTTTCACTAAAAATATTAAAATTTTTGCATTATCGTTTATTTTTATATGTGTTCATGAATTAGGTCATTTACTAACAGGAATAACATTAGGATTAAAAATAAAAGAAATTAATATACATATATTAGGATTTTCAATAGAATTTGAAAATTACGGAAAAAGTAGAAATATAAATAAAATAATAATTGATCTCGCTGGGCCAATCGTAAATTTTATAATAGCAATAATATCTATATTCATAAAAGATTCAACAATTTTTTATATAAATATATTATTAATAATTGCAAATATGTTACCAATTTATCCATTAGATGGTGGTAGAATAATAAAATCTATGTTGATAATAAAAAAATCTTATAAAGATACTGTAATAATTTTAGAAAATATTTCTAATTACACATTAATAGCTATTACAATATTAACAAGCTTTTTGATACTATATTTTAAGAATATAGCATTTTTATTGTTTATTTTATATTTGTGGTACATTTCAATAAAAGAAAATAGAAAAAACAGGATAATTCAAAAAGTTTTTAAAACAATAGACAACAATATGTAGAAGTTGCAAATTTAAAACAAAAATGATATAAAATATAAAAAATAGATAATAATTTATTTATTTTTTTACGTTTACCTTGAGAGAGGAAAAAATAATGATAAAAATAAACGAAAACTTTTTAGAATTACAGGATAGCTACTTATTTGCAACAATATCAAAAAAAGTTGCGGAATTTACAAAGGAAAATCCTAATTGCAAAATTATAAAATTAGGAATAGGAGATGTAACAAGACCAATCCCACAAGCTGTATTAGATGCAATGCATAAAGCAACAGACGAAATGGGAAAACAAGAGGATTTTAGAGGATATGGACCAGAACAAGGTTACGATTTTTTGAGAGAAAAAATTAGAGATAATGATTACAAATCTAGAGGTGTAGACATTGATATTGATGAAATATTTGTATCAGATGGAGCAAAATGTGATTGCGGAAATATAGTTGATATTTTTTCAACAGATAATAAAGTTGCAATTACAGATCCAGTTTATCCAGTATATCTAGATACAAATGTAATGTCAGGAAGAAGCGGAAATTATGATGACAAAACAGGAAAATATGAAAATATAGTTTACATACCAGTTACATCAAAAAATAATTTTGTACCTGAATTTCCAAAAGAAAAAGTAGATATGATTTATCTTTGTTATCCAAATAATCCAACAGGAACAACATTAACTAAAAAAGAACTACAACAATGGGTTGATTATGCAAAAGAAAATAAAGCTATAATACTTTTTGATGCAGCATATGAGGCTTTCATTTCAGATGAAGATGTGCCACATAGTATTTATGAAATTGATGGTGCTAAGGAAGTTGCAATTGAATTTAGAAGTTTTTCAAAGACAGCAGGTTTCACTGGATTAAGATGTGCATTTATTGTAATACCAAAAGAATTAAATGGATATACTGAAAATGGAGAAAAAGTTCAATTAAATAAATTATGGAACAGAAGACATTGTACAAAATTTAATGGAGTGTCTTATGTTACTCAAAGAGCAGCTGAAGCAGTTTACTCAGCTGAAGGAAAAAAACAAATAGAAGAAAACATAAATTATTATAAAGAAAATGCCCAAATAATAAAAAAAGGTTTAGAAGAAGCGGGTTACACTGTATATGGTGGAACAAATTCACCATATGTATGGCTAAAACTACCAGATGGGACAAAATCTTGGGATTTCTTTGACAAATTATTAAAAGAAGCTAATGTTGTTGGAACTCCTGGAGTTGGATTTGGACCAAGTGGAGAAGGATATTTTAGACTAACAGGATTTGGAACAAAAGAAAATACAGAAGAAGCTATTGAAAGAATAAAAAATATGAAATAAAGAAATGAGAATTAAGTTATTGAAGTTCACTTCATATGCTTAATTCTCATTTTTATATAATAGGAAAATGCTTAGCCACAAAATTACTACTTACTATAAAGGCCTAGGTTCAAATCCTCTGTAAGTTTGACTTTTCCTTAAAAATAGAGTAAAATAATACCGTTAAGGGGAAAAGAATTTTATGAATAAAGATAATAAAGCGATCGAAAAATTGACATCAAGAGTAAAGATATATTTAATAATAATAGCTTTACTTTTTATTTTGATATGCTTATATGATAAAATTTGGATTATACCATCTGCAATACTTTATGTACTACTACTTGTGTATACAATATGGTTTAACACTAAAAAGAAAACTGAAATAGAAACACATATTGAAGAAGTTGCATGGGGAATGAATTCAACAGTAAGAAATACACTAAATAAATCACCAATCCCATTACTTGTAATTGAAACAGATGGAAATATTATATTTAAAAGTCCAAAATTCAATAAAGAATTTAAAGATATAGATGTAATAACATATATTGAAAGTTTAATAAAAGAAATAAAACTTGAAATTGAAAATAATACAGATAAAAAAGAAATAACAAAACAAATAACAATAGACAAAAAAGTTTACAAAGTATTGTGCGAATATGGAATTAGCAAAAAAAGAGATAAAAGAAAACAAAAAGAATATGTATTGACATTATATTTTGTAGATGAAACAAAATACAATACTTTATTCGATGATTATACAAATCAAAAATTATGTATAGGTATAGCTGTAATTGATAACTATGATGAATTAATCAAAAGATTATCACCTGAGGAAAACCCAACAGTTTTAGCAAAAATAGATAAAGCTGTTTATGACTGGGCTTCTTCAACAGGTGGTTTAGTAGTGAAAAATGAACGCGACACATATATATATATGTTTGAACAAAAATATTTGGCAGATATAGAAAAAAATAAGTTAAATATTTTAGACATAGTTAAAGAAATTGATGCAAAAGTTCCAATTACACTTAGTATCTCAATTTCAAATGAAGAAAAAACATTTTATGAAAGATATAAATCAGCATTAGAAGGAATTGATCTTGTACTAGGTAGAGGTGGAGATCAAGCAATAATTAGAAAAGAAGGAAAACATAAATTTTATGGGGGAACTTCTCCAGAAGTTGAGAAGAGAACAAAAGTAAAAGCAAGAATTGTTGCACATACAATTGAAAGCATGATACAAGATGCTAAAAATGTAATCATAATGGGACATCAAAATACAGATATAGATTCACTTGGATCTGCATTAGGTATTTATAGATTAGCAAAAACAATTGGAAAACCAGCATATGTAATTAATGAAAATTTTGGAATGAATCTAGGAAAATTTGTAGATACATTAATAGAGGAAGACGAGTATCAAGAAGTAATCATAGATTCAAAAGAAGCTTTAAATTTAATTGATAATGAGTCACTTTTAATTATTGTTGACACACATAAAAAATCATACGTACAAGCACCTGAATTATTAACAAAAACAGATAATATTATAATCATAGATCATCATAGAAAGAGTACAGATTTTATTGAGAATGCAAGTTTAACATTCCAAGAAGTTTATGCATCTTCTGCTGCTGAACTTGTTACTGAAATAATTCAATATGTAGATGCAAAAGTAGAATTAACACCAATAGAAGTTGAAAGCTTATATGGTGGAATAATGGTTGATACTAAAAATTTTACATTTAAAACTGGTGTAAGAACATTTGAAGCGGCAGCATATTTAAGAAAATTTGGAGTTGACATTATAAAAGTTAAAAAATGGTTCCAGGCAGATTTAGAAAGCTATAATGTAATTGCAGATATAGTAAAAAATGCTGAAATTATAGAGGAATCAATAGCAATTTCAACATATGATAAACCTGGAAAAGATGCAAATACAATTTGTGCTAAGGCAGCAGATGAATTACTAACAATCAGTAACATAACAGCTTCTTTCGTAATAGGTGATACTGAGGAAAATATTTGTATTAGTGGTAGATCAATAGGAAATATAAATGTTCAAGTCATACTTGAAAAACTCGGAGGAGGAGGACATATTACTCTTGCAGGTGCACAATTAGAAGGAGTTACAATAGAAGAAGCAAAAGTAGAATTGATTAACACGATTAAAGAATATTTTTCAGAAATAAATATATAAAATAAGATTCAAAATTAAAAGCAAATAGAAGAAAGGAATGATAATAAAATGAAAGTAATATTATTATCAGACATTAAAGGCGTTGGAAAAAAAGATCAGATAATAAATGCTAGTGATGGGTATGCACGAAACTTTTTATTTCCAAAAAAACTGGCTGTTGAAGCTAACAATGAAAATTTAGCAAAGTTAAAATCAAAAAACGAATCAAAAGCATTTAAAAAAGAAACTGAATTAAATGAAGCAAAAAAAGTTGCTGAAAAAATGAAAAATATAATAGTAAAAATAAGTGTAAAAGCAGGAGAAAACGGAAAAATATTTGGTGGAGTAACAGCAAAAGAAATAGCAGAAGCATTAGAAAAAGAACATTCTATCAATATAGACAAAAAGAAAATTGCTTTGTCAGAAACAATTAAAAACTTAGGAACATTTACAGTAGATGTAAAACTTTATGAAGGAGTAGTAGCAAAATTAAAAGTACACGTAATGGAAGCTTAATTAGAAAAGGAGCATAATTATGGAACTAGGTAAAATTCCACCACACGATATAGAAGCAGAGCAAGCAGTACTTGGATGTATGTTAACAGACAAAGATTCTGTAATAGCCGCAATAGAAAAACTAAAAGTTGACGATTTTTATAGAGAAGATAATAAAGCTATATATGAAGCAATGATATCACTTTATGGAAGAGCAGAGCCTGTTGATATTATTACTGTTAAAGCTGAATTAGTTGAAAATGGCAAATTTGAACAAATTGGAGGACTAGAATATTTAGCTGTTTTACCTGAAAAAGTTCCTACAACAACAAACATTGAGAAATACATAAAAATAATTGAAGAAAAATCAATATTAAGAAATTTAATCAAAACTGCAAATGATATGATTGCTGCAGGATATGAACAAACTGAAGATGTTGAAGATATAATGAATATTGCTGAAAAGAAAATTTTTGACATAATGCAAAACAAAAATGCTAAAGGATATTCACCAATAAAGGATGTTTTGGTTGAAACATTTGCAGAGTTAGAAAGATTATATAACCAAAAAGGGTATATAACTGGTGTAGAAACAGGATTTACAGAACTAGATTATAAGACGTCAGGATTTCATAATTCAGACTTAATAATAATAGCCGCACGTCCAGCAATGGGAAAATCAGCATTTGCTATAAATATTGCAACACATGCTGCTGTAAATAATAATGTACCTGTTGTAATATTCAATTTAGAAATGTCAAAAGAACAAGTAGCAAACAGAATTTTATGCAGTGAAGCAATGGTAGATAGCAATAAAATTAGAACAGGAAAAATAGATGATAATGAATGGATTAAACTTGCAAATTCATCAGGAAGATTAGCAGAAGCACCTATATATATAGATGATACACCTGGTATTTCAATAATGGAAATTAGAGCAAGGTGCAGAAAATTGAAATTAGAGAAAAATATTGGTTTAGTAGTAATAGACTATTTACAGCTTGTACAAGGAAGTGGAAAAAAGAATAGTAGCCGTGAGCAAGAAATTTCAGAGATAAGTAGATCATTAAAGATATTAGCCAAAGAATTAAATATTCCAGTCATTGCATTATCACAATTGTCTCGTGGTGCTGAAAAAAGAGATGATAAAAGACCTATGCTTTCAGACTTGAGAGAATCAGGAGCAATAGAGCAAGACGCAGATATAGTAATGTTTTTATACAGAGATGATTATTATAATCAAGATAGTGAGAAAAAGAATATTGCAGAAGTAATTTTAGCAAAACACAGGGGAGGTTCAACAGGAACAGTTGAACTATTATGGCTTGGAAATTATACCAAGTTTGCAAACCTGGAAAAATATAGAGATGAAAATCAATAAAAAGAGCGCTGCACAAGCGCTTTTTTGAATAATAGGAAAGTGCTTCGCATTTTCATTATTCAAAAAAGCTTCGCTAAAAATCCACACAACATAAAATAAAATTTTCTATTATTCAAAGGCTTCGCCACAAAAGGAGAGAAAATGTTAAAAGAAAAAGTAGAAGAAACGATTAAAAAATTTAATCTAATAGAAAAAGGAGATAAAATTGTTGTTGGTGTATCTGGAGGACCAGATTCAATAACACTTATTAATATTCTTCTAGAATTAAAAGATAAATATCAAATATCATTAGTTGTAGCTCACATAAATCACATGATTAGAGAAAATGCAAAAATTGATGAAGAATTTGTTAAAACATACTGTGAAAAAAACAAAATTGATTTTTTTGTAGAACATAAAAATATACTAGAATTAGCTCAAAAACAAAAAAGAGGAATTGAAGAAACAGGTAGAGATATTAGATATAATTTTTTTGAAGAAGTTCTAAATGAAACAAAAGCGAATAAAATAGCAATAGCACACAATTTAAATGATAATTGTGAAACTGTTTTAATGAATATAATTAGGGGAACTGGAATAAATGGCCTAAAGGGAATAGAACCTAAAAGAGAACAATATATAAGACCATTAATTGAAACATCAAGAGAAGAAATTGAACAATATTGCAAAGAGAAAAAAATAAATCCAAGGCATGATGAATCAAATGATGATAATACATATACGAGAAATAAAATAAGAAATATTCTTATTCCAGAATTAAAAGAAGTATTTAATCCTAATATAGTTATGGGAATAAAAAGGTTATCTGATATAGTAAAAGAAGAAGAAAATTTTTTAGAAAAAGAAACAGATAAAGTTTATTCAGAAATTATAATAGATGACAAAGATCAAATTGTTTATGATCTAAAAAAATTTAATTTGCAAGATGTTGTTATACAAAAGAGATTGATTTTAAAGGGAATAGAAACAATTTTTGGTGATACAAAAGGAATAGAAAAAATAAATTTAGATGATATTATAAAATTATGCAATAATAATATTGGAAATAAGTTTTTAAAACCAAATCAAAAAACTAAGATTGAAATAAAAAATAAAAATATTTTAATAAAAAAAGATAACTAAATTCAGTAAAAATAACAGATATTACAATCATATTTCAATTTGTATAATTCTGTTGTAAATAAAAAGTGATTATGCTATATTGATTTATATATAATAGATGACTTATGCACGCTAAGGAGGAAGATAATTTGAAAAGCGGAATAAAGAAAATAGCAATGTGGCTAGTTTTATTAATAATATTTATCATGGTTATATCTGCAATAAGTGGAAATGCAAATAAAAAAATGTCATATTCCGAATTATTGAAAAATATAGAAAATAATCAAGTAGAATCAATAAAAATATCAGATGATAATAAAACAGCTAGTATAAAAATAAAAGATGATGAAATTGAAAAAACTGTTACTATACCTAGCTTAGATACATTTATGTATAGAATATCAGACAAGTTAATTGAAGACAGTGATAACACAATAGAGTTATCACAAACACAAGAATCAAAATTTTTAAGCATTTTAGAAGCATTTGCCCCAACAATATTACTTATGATTTTTATTTTCTTTATATGGGTAATGTTCATGAATCCAAATTCTCAAGGTGGAAACAAGACAATGTCTTTTGGCAAGAGTAAAGCCAGAATGATGACACCTGCTGATAAAAACAAAATTACTTTTGAGGATGTTGCTGGAATAGAAGAAGAAAAACAAGAGCTAGAAGAAATAGTAGAATTTTTAAAGAATCCAAAGAAATTTACAGATATGGGAGCAAGAATACCTAAAGGAGTATTACTTGTTGGTCACCCTGGAACAGGTAAAACATTACTTGCAAAAGCAGTAGCTGGAGAAGCAGGAGTTCCATTCTTTATTATAAGTGGATCTGATTTCGTTGAAATGTTCGTTGGTGTTGGAGCATCAAGAGTTAGAGATTTATTTGAACAAGCAAAGAAAAGTGCACCTTGTATAGTATTTATAGATGAAATTGATGCTGTTGGACGTCAAAGAGGAGCAGGACTTGGTGGAGGACATGATGAAAGAGAACAAACATTAAACCAATTACTTGTTGAAATGGACGGATTTGCACCAAATGAAGGTGTTATAGTTTTAGCAGCAACAAACAGACCAGATGTATTAGATAAAGCCTTATTAAGAGCAGGAAGATTTGATAGACAAATTGTAGTAGGAGCACCTGATGTTAAAGCAAGAGAAAAAATACTTGAAGTTCATGCTAAGAAGAAAAAAATGGCAGACGATGTTGATTTTGGAACAATAGCAAAAAATACAGCTGGATTTGTTGGAGCAGACTTAGAGAATATTTTAAATGAAGCAGCTTTAGTTGCAGCAAAACAAAATAAGAAAGAAATCAATATGAAAGATATTGAAGATGCAATGATAAAAGTAACTATGGGACCAGAGAAAAAATCAAAGGTTATTAGTGATAAAGAAAGAAAACTTGTTGCATTCCATGAAGCTGGTCATGCTGTAGTTAGTAGATTCTTACCAACACAAGATCCAGTTCATCAAATATCAATAGTTCCTAGAGGAATGGCTGGTGGATATACAATGTATAGACCAACAGAAGATAAATCATTTATGTCAAAAGTAGAAATGGAAGAAAATATAGTATCATTATTAGGTGGAAGAGTTGCTGAACATTTAGTATTAGGAGATGTATCAACTGGAGCAAGTAATGATATAGAAAGAGCTTCAAAAATTGCAAGAGATATGGTTACTAAATATGGTATGAGTGATAAGATTGGAACTATTACATTTGGTTCAGGACAAGAAGAAGTATTTTTAGGAAGAGACTGGGGTCAAACTAGAAATTATAGCGAATCTACATCTGCTCAAATTGATATAGAAGTAAAAGCAATAATAGATAAAGCATATAGAACAGCAGAGCAAATATTAACAATTAATAGAGATAAATTAAATAGAGTTGCAGAAATTCTTATAGAAAAAGAAAAAATTGATGGAGACGAATTTAACGAAATATTTAATGATGCAGAATAATGTCGAAAAACGAAAATACGCCTTAAAAAAATTAAGGCGTATTTTTTTATGCATAAGATTTAAAAATGAAATAATGACATCATATAAGATGAAATAAAAGGTAAAAAAAGAGGTTTAAAAATAAAACGAAAAACCGAAAAAATAAAAAAATGATTTTTTGAAAAAATAAAAAATAAAATTAAAAAAATGAACTATGAAAATTGAAAACCCTTATTTTTAAAGGAAAAAACATAGAATGTGGAAAAATAAAATAAAATTAAAAAATAACAAAAATAAAAAAATGATTTTTTGAAAAAACTAAAAATGTAATTTAAATGTAACATAAAAATAGATTCTCTTAGAGGGGCTAACAACTAAAGATATCAAATTAAAGAAATGTGAAAATAAATTGATTGATGAAAGTGGCATGAACACTGAATTACATGAAATTAGTTACATAAAAACATGATGTTTGACATTAAAATTCTTAATGGTAAAATACAATCAGCCAAGGCAAAAAATAATTATTAAAGTTTAATAGGGGGAAAAAATATGCAAGTAATTAAGAGAGATGGTAGAGTAGTAGAATTCAATCCAGAAAGAATAGTAAAAGCTGTAACATTAGCAATGGCACAAACACCAGGAGGTGTAGATATAGAACTAGCAAATAAAATAGCTACAGACGTTCAAAGAAAATTGGAAGATAAAAATCAAGCAACAGTTTACGAAATTCAAGATTTAGTTGAAAAAAGATTAATGTCAACATCAAGAAAAGAAGTTGCACAAAGCTATATTACATATAGATACAATAGAGACGTAGCGAGAAAATCAAAAACAAAAGAAGTTTTCTTAGACATAATAGGGGCAAAAGCAAATGATATAACTAGAGAAAATGCAAATATGAATGCAGATACACCAGCAGGAATGATGATGAAATTTGCTTCAGAAACAACAAAACCATTTGTTGATGATTTCCTTTTATCACATGAAGCCAGAGAAGCAGTTAAAAATGGATATATACATGTACATGACAAAGACTATTATCCAACCAAATCTCTAACTTGTTTACAACACCCATTAGATAAAATATTAAAAAACGGATTTAGAGCCGGACATGGTTCATCAAGACCAGCAAAAAGAATTGAAACAGCTAGTATAATCGGATGTATTTCAATGGAAACTGTTCAAAACGAAATGCATGGAGGACAAGCTATACCAGCATTTGATTACTATTTAGCACCATATGTTAAAATGACATTCCAAGAGGAATTAAAGAAAATTGGAGAATTGCTAGATAAAGATTTATCAAAATTATATGATTATCAACCAAAAGATTATATAAAACAAGATTTATCAGGATTAAAAGGTGAAGAAAGAGATATTCAAGCTGCAATAAATAATACAGTATCAAGAGTTCATCAAGCAATGGAAGCCTTCATACATAATATGAACACAATACATTCAAGAGGTGGAAACCAAGTTGTATTTAGTTCAATTAACTATGGAACTGATACATCTCCAGAAGGAAGATGCATTATAAGAGAAATACTTCTTTCAACAGAAAGAGGTGTTGGAAACGGTGAAACTCCAATATTCCCAATTCAAATTTGGAAGAAGAAAAGAGGAGTAAATTACGAGAAAAAAGATCCAAATTACGATCTATATAAATTAGCTTGCAAAGTAACTGCAAAAAGATTTTTCCCAAATTTCATAAACTTAGATGCAACATTTAATCAACATGAAAAATGGGATGCAAAAGATCCAGAAAGATATAGATATGAATGTGCAACAATGGGATGCAGAACTAGAGTATTTGAAAATAGACACGGAGAAAAAACTTCAATTGGAAGAGGAAACTTATCATTTACAACAATTAATTTACCTGGATTAGCTATTGAAGCAGCATTAGAAGCTCAAGAAAAATGCGGAGTAACATTTGAACTAGGTAAAGGCAGTGAAGAAAAAATGACAGCATCATTTAAGAAAACAGTAAAAAAGATATTTATGCAAAAATTAGAAGATGTTGCTGGAGTAGCTGCAAGACAATTATATGATAGATATAAATTCCAAAGTACAGCTATAGCAAAACAATTTCCAATGTTAATGTCAGGACTATGGAATGGAAGTGAAAACTTAAGACCAACAGATACAGTTGAACCAGTATTAAAAGAAGGTACATTAGGAGTTGGATTTATAGGATTAGCAGAAGCACTAACAGTTTTAACAGGTAAACACCATGGAGAATCAGATGAATCACAAAAACTTGGACTTGAAATAATATCTAATTTAAAAGAAATGGTTACAGGATTTGCTGATAGATATGATTTAAATTATTCTGTTTTAGCCACACCAGCAGAAGGATTAGCAGGAAGATTTACAAAAATAGACAGAAAAAAATATGGAACAATTTTAGGAGTAACAGACAAAGATTATTATACAAACAGCAACCATGTTCCAGTATGGTATAAATGTACAGCAGAGCATAAAGCAAAAATAGAAGCTCCATATCATGATTTAACAAGAGGAGGACATATTTTCTACATAGAATTAGATGGAGATGCTGTACATAATCCAGAAAGCATAGAAGCAGTTGTTGATTTAATGGATAAATATAATATGGGTTATGGAAGTGTTAACCACACAAGATCAAGATGCATGACATGTGGATTTGAAAATGCTGATGCAAACCTAACAGTTTGCCCAGAGTGTGGAAGCGAAGATATAGATGTTATCCAAAGAATAACAGGCTATTTAGTTGGAACAACTTCAAGATGGAATCAAGGAAAGCTTGCTGAATTAAAAGATAGAGTAACACACATAGATGGCGGAGATGCAAACGGAATGAAAGGTGCATAAAAATAGGAGGAAATAGCTATGAATATGGCAGGATTTTATGACGAAAGTATATCAAATGGACTAGGTTGGAGAGCAGTATTATTTGTAAGTGGATGTCCACACAATTGCCCAGGTTGCCAAAATAAAATAGCACAAGATTTTAACTATGGACAAAAATTTAATAAAGAAGAAATCATAAATAGAATATGTGAGAATTCAATATTAAAAGGAATTACAATAAGTGGTGGAGAACCACTTTGCAAAGAAAACATAGCAGAAGTTGGCCAATTTATTAAAGATGTAAAGAAAGTTAGACCAGAATTTAATGTTTGGTGTTACAGCGGATACACATTTGAACAACTTGCAGCCAGAAATGATGAAACAACAAATAAAGTTCTTAGTGAAATTGATGTTCTTGTGGATGGAAGATTTGTAGAAAGTGAGAAAAAGCCTAATTTAAAATTTAGAGGATCAGCCAATCAAAGAATAATAGATATTCCAGAAACATTAAAAGTTCATAAAGTAGTTAGTTTAGATATATAAAGTAAATTGGACAAAGTTTTTATATGATAGGAAATTATTATATAAAAAGGTAGGGTTAAAATATAGAATATTTTAACCCTATTTTTTTTCAAAAAATTTTTAAATTAAAATAAATAAAAACTGTGAAAAAATTTCTTCTTTTTTATTTGGCTAAATATCAATATTTTTGTATAAATAATGAAATAAAAATGTAAAAAATTATGTAACCTTGGAAGGATTTGAAATATTTATGTCGAATAATATTAACAGAAAGGAATACGATGGTAAGATATAGTGACGAATTAATTGATGAAATACGATCTTCAAATGATATAGTAGATATAATATCTCAATATGTAACATTAAAAAGAAGCGGAAGAAATTTTTTCGGTTTATGTCCTTTTCATAAAGAAAAATCTCCTTCTTTTTCTGTTTCTCCAGATAAACAAATATTTCATTGCTTTGGATGTGGAGCTGGAGGAAATGTTATACACTTTATCAGTAAGATTGAAAACTTAGATTTTAGGGAAACATTAGAATTTTTAGCTGAAAAGTCAGGTATTGAATTACCAACTTCAGAAAATGAACAATTTAATAAAAGACAATTTCTTAAAGATAAAGTTCTAAAAATCAATGAAATAACTGCACAATTTTATCACGAAAACTTGTACAAGCCAACAGCAAAACCAGCGCAGGATTATGTAAAATTAAGAAAACTTAACAATGCAACATTAAAATCATTTTTAATTGGATATTCAGGAACATATAATGAATTATATAAATACCTAAAACAAAAAGGATTTTCAGATGAAGAAATACTTGCATCAAGCTTAGTTAACAGAAATGATAGAGGACAATTTATTGATAGATTCAGAAATAGGTTAATGATACCAATAATGGATATCAGAGGCAAGGTCATAGCTTTTGGAGGAAGAGTTCTTGATAAATCACTTCCCAAATACATAAATTCACCAGAAAATATAGTTTATTCAAAAGGAAGAAATTTATTTGGACTAAATGTTGCCAAAAAAGGAAGCTTAGAAAAAATTGTTATAGTTGAAGGCTATATGGATGCAATTTCTTTATATCAAAGGGGAATAACAAATGTAGTTGCATCATTGGGTACTGCATTAACAGAAGCACAAGGAAGATTACTTAGAAAATATGCAGGACAAGTTATAATTAGTTATGATTCTGACACAGCAGGACAAGCAGCAACAATGAGAGGATTAGAAATTCTTAAAAATTTAGGCTGCGATGTTAGAATACTTCAAATGGATGATGGAAAAGATCCAGATGAATATGTTATCAAATATGGAAGTGGAAGATTTAATTTATTAATAGAAAAAGCAATATCACTTGTAGAATTTAAAATAAAAGTAATAAAAAACAATTATAATTTAGAAAATACAAATGACAAAATCAAATTTTTACAAGAGATTGCTAAAATATTATTAAATGTAGAGAGCCAAATAGAATTGGAAATACAAATAGATAACATTTCGAGAAATTATGGAATTTCTAAAGAAGCAATATATGCTGAAGTAAACAAAATTAAATACGTGAATAAAAAAGAAGAAGAGGAAAAAGAAAAAAAAGTAAAACCACGTATAGTCAAAAAAGAAGAAAAAAGTGCTGATGAGGCAACAATAAAACGAGAAAACGTAATTATTTATTTACTTATAAATGGAGATGATCCAAGCAGAGAAAAAATAAAAAACAGCATAGTAAAAGAAGATTTTAAATATCCTCTAAATATAGAAATTATAACGAGAATATATGATTATATGGAAAAAGGCAAAGATATTAATAATATATTAGATTCAATGCCAAATGAAAATAGTGATTTAATTAGTCATTTAACTAAAATAATGGCTGATGATTATGAAATTACAGATGTTAATAAATGCATAGAAGATATTGTAAATAGTTATAATAAAGAAAGGATTATTAAAAGGAAAAATGAAATCTTACTTGAACTAGATCAAAACATAGACGAAGATAATAGAAGAAAACTAGAAAAAGAATTAAGTACAATCATTTTAAAAATATCTAAAATGAAATAGGGGGATAGTATGGCTAGAGGAAATAAAGAAGAAACAGATAATAATGAAATAAAAAAGAAAAATGAAAAAGAAATTGCTGCTGAAGAAAATAAAAGTGATTTAAAGTCTACTAAAACAGAAAAAGATGAAAATAAAAAGGCAGATAAAGAAAAAGCACAAAAAGAAGAAACTAAAGAAAATGATGTAAAAAAAGAAGAAAATACTAAGCAAAAAAGAATTAAAGAAATAAAGAAAATTGAAAATCCACAAACTGAGGAAGAAATTGCGAATAATAAAGTTTATAATATTTTAAAAACTGCAAAAGAAAGTGGAAAAATTACTTATGGAGAACTTGCTACACAATTAGGAGATGTTACACCAGATCAAATTGATAAAGTTTTCGATGTATTTGAAGAATTAGGTGTTGACGTTCTTAAAGATGATAGTGATGACGAACCAGACATTGAGGATTTAGAAGAAGTTGAAGAAATAAAACTTGAAGAAATGAATGCAACTACAATGGATGGAGTCAGCGTAGACGATCCAGTTAGGATGTATCTTAGAGAAATAGGTAGAATTCCTTTATTAACATTTGATGAAGAATTAGATTTAGCAAAAAGAATACTAGAAAATGATGAAGAAGCAAAACAAAAATTAGCTGAATCAAATTTAAGATTAGTTGTAAGTATTGCTAAAAAATATGTTGGAAGAGGAATGCTATTTTTAGATTTAATTCAAGAAGGAAATATGGGTCTGATAAAAGCAGTTGAAAAATTTGATTATACAAAAGGATTTAAATTTAGTACTTATGCTACATGGTGGATTAGACAAGCTATAACAAGAGCTATAGCAGATCAAGCTAGAACAATAAGAATACCAGTTCACATGGTTGAAACAATTAATAAATTAATTAGAACTTCTAGACACTTATTACAACAATTAGGTAGAGAACCAACGCCAGAAGAGATTGCTGAAGAAATGGAAATACCTGTTGAGAAAGTAATGGAAATACAAAAAATTGCACAAGATCCAGTATCTTTAGAAACACCAATAGGTGAAGAAGATGACAGCCATTTAGGTGATTTTATTCCTGATGATGAATCACCTGCCCCACAAGATTCAGCAGCATATACATTACTAAAAGAACAGTTGGAAGAAGTAATGGAAACACTTACACCAAGAGAAGCAAAAGTTTTAAAATTAAGATTCGGACTTGAAGATGGAAAAGCAAGAACACTTGAAGAAGTTGGTAGAGAATTTCAAGTAACACGTGAAAGAATTAGACAAATTGAGGCTAAGGCCCTTAGAAAATTAAGACATCCAAGCAGAAGCAAACGTTTAAAAGATTATATGAGCTAAAATATTAATAAAATATATTTTAAGGAGTGATTATTGATGGATAAAAAGGATATTGAAATAGTTCCAGGGAATGGAAATATAGACATTTCACCAGCAGAAGATCACATCAGCGATTTAGTAGGAAATAGTAAGAAACCTAAAAAAGAAGAAATAGTAATACCCCAACCAAAAAAAAATAAAGAATAATTTAGGGA
>CANQAH010000002.1 GCA_947588885.1 uncultured Clostridia bacterium | reverse complement strand
TCGTTATTATCATTATCAAAAATTTTCAAACGTTTTGCAATTTCTTCTGGTGTAGGCAATAATTCTTTCATATTATCTGGCAATGTATTGTGTACTTTATATGTTGCAACTCCTATTGGAGCATTTGATTGCTTTAAAGCATATTCTACAATCGTCTTATCTTTGCTTTTACATATAATAATTCCTATCGATGGATTTTCTTCTGGTAATTTAACTTGTTCATCTAATGCAGTAAGATACAACTGCATTTTTCCTGCATACTCTGCCTCAAATTCTCCAATTTTTAATTCTATAGCAATAAGACTATGTAATCTTCTATGAAATAATAATAAATCAATATATAAGTCTTTTTTTCCAACTAACAGATGATACTGATTTCCAATAAAAGTAAAATCCCCACCCATTTCTGTTAGAAATGCTCTTACATTATTTACTAATGTCAACTCTAATTCATGCTCACTATACTCTGGAGATAATGTTGCAAAATCAAATGTATATTCATCTTTAACTGCTAATTTCGCCTGCGAGCGTCTTTCTTCTGGTAATGTTTCATCGAAATTAGTTTGATTTAATAAATATTTTTCGTAAGTTTTATCTTCTATAAAATTAGTTAATATTCTCTTTGTCCAACCATATCTTTTAGTCATTTGAATATAAAACTCTTTTTCCAAACTCTCTTTACATTTTTCCATTATTATAACATTATTTGTCCAACTTATTTCTCGCACCAATAGTGCGAGTTTTGTTTCTTCTTTATATGTTAAATAAAAATTTCTCATTCTCCATAAATTACTTGCAGAATAACCTTTAGCACCTGGATATTCTTTTTGCAATTCTTTTGCCAATACATCTACAATAGATTTTCCCCAACCTTTTTCTATTTGCTGATTATAAATTTCTTCTCCAATTTCCCAATATAGATTAATTGTTTCGGCATTCATAGCCTTAAGTACTTGAAATTGTCTTTTATTTATTTTATCTTTAATATCTTCTACTAATGTTTTATAGTCTGATATTGTTATTCTATCCATATTTTCTCCTAATTCTCGCGCCAGTGGTGCGAGTTTTTATAATTTTCCATATTTTAGCATAATTTTGATAGCTTTACAAGCAAATCAAAAACCTATTTTTCAATACATTTTTTGCGTTACTTTTTTACATATTTGGTAGTTTTTTATATCTTTTCATAATGTTATTTTCTTCTATTTTTCAAATTTTGAAAAATGTTACACTGTAACAATAATGTAACTCTAATTAAATTTCAAAGGATTTAAAACTATTGCAATTATTGCGTTACATAACTTGGTGTTACATTGTAACGCACAAGTAACGAACTGGTAACGGAAATATAAAACTAGATATGGAAAAAATAAAATTTTAGGAAAAGATAGAACTAAAACGAAATCTAGCCATAGAACTTTGCCTTTAACAGATAAAATTATTATAGCATTAAATAAATAACAATTGTCCGCGTCTTTGTTTTATTCGCCAAATTTTTGTTAAAAAATTTGTATGCAATTGGGGCGAAGCCTTTATATTATAGGAAATTCGGAGAACTTTCCTATAATATAACAAAAGCGGACAATATGTAATCTGCAAAAGAAAAAATTATTTTAAATTGTCCGCGTCTTTGTTCTATGTGCCAAATTTTTGTTAAAAAATTTGTGTGCAATTTGGTCGAAGCCTTTATATTATAGGAAATTCGGAGAACTTTCCTATAATATAAAAAAATCTAGCTTAGTAATTTTCTAAACTAGATTTAATATATTTACAATTTTTCAAAATTTTTATTATATTTAATTAAAATTATACTTTGGTTAAATTTTAGTTAGATATTAAAAATAATTTTTCTAATATTTAAGCCATCTATCCTTACAGTAAGAATAATTTCAAAACTATTTAAGGTTAAGCACTGCCACGCACTCAACATGGCTTGTATAAGGAAACATATCTACTGGCGTTACTTCTTCAATATTATACTTTTCTGAAAGCATTTTTAAATCACGTGCAAGTGTTGCAGGATTACAGCTCACATAAACAATTCTATTTGCTTCAATCTTTAATATTGTTTCTATTGCAACCCTTTCGCATCCCTTTCTTGGAGGATCTATGAAAATAACATCTGGTTTTATATTATTTTTTTCTATAAATTCAGGCAATGCTTTTTCAACATCACCAACAAAAAATTCTGCATTTTTAATTTCATTTTCAAGTGCATTTATTTTTGCATCTTCAATTGCCTCATGAATAGTCTCAATTCCATATAATTTTTTTACATTTTTAGAAGCACAAATTCCTATGGTTCCAATTCCACAATATAAATCAAAAACTGTTTCTTTTCCTGTTAAGTTAGCATATTCAATTGCTTTAGAATATAGTTTTTCAGTTTGAATAGGATTTACTTGATAAAACGACATTGGAGAAATTTTGAATTTATATCCAAGCAATTCATCATAAATATAACCATCTCCAAATAAAATCACATTTTTCTCACCTAAAATAACATTAGTATTAAAATCATTGATATTTTTCACAATTGTTTTAACATCAGGAAAATTTTCGGTAATAAATTTTACTAGTTCTTTTTCTTTTGTTATTTTCTTTTTATTTGTAACTATTGTAACCATTACATCATTAGTTTTTATTCCAACTCTTAAAACTAAATGTCTTATTTCTCCTGATAACTTCATTTCATTATATACAGGAATTTTATTATCTTTTATAAATTCAAAAATTTTATTTGCAATTTCTTGCAATCTTTCATTTTGAATATAACATTTTTCAGTAGGAATTATTCTATGTGTTCTTTCAGCAAATATTCCCATAACTGGTGTACCATCAATATCTTTTCCTATTGGATATTGCAATTTATTTCTGTAATATATTGGTGTATCCATTCCAATTATATCTTTTACTTTTGCATCTATTCCTTGCTTCTTTAAAGTTGTTTCTACACTTTGTTTTTTCATTTCTAAAGTCTCTTTATATTCAATGTGCCTCATTGCACATCCACCACATTTTTCATAAATTTCGCACTCATCTTTTTGTCTGCATTTTGCTGATTTAATTATTTCTTCAATTTTTGCAAAAGCATGTGTTGATAAAACTTTAAGAATTTTTATTTTCAAAACTTCATCTTTTATAGCACCAGGAATGAATATTACTAAATCATCAATTTTAGCAATACCTTCCCCCTTAAATCCACTGTCTGTAACTTTTACTTGATAAATATCATTCTTTTTAATACTCATAACTATATTTCTCCTAAATTAGAAATATAATATCAAAAAAAGCTTACTAATTCAAGATTTTGCATAAGTAAAGCGCACTTGCTATATTTAGCAAATACGCTTTCTTATTCTTATAAAATTATACAAATTAATCCTCCGCTTCCCTCATTTACTATCCTCTGCAATGTTTCCTGTATCTTCATTTGTGCATCTTCTGGCATTCTAGCCAATTTGTTTTGAAGTCCTTCGTTTACAAGTTCATGAACACTTTTTCCAAAAATATTTGATTCCCATATTTTCTTTTTATCTTCTTCAAACTCTGAAAGTAAATATTTAACAAGTTCTTCTGATTGTTTTTCGCTGCCAACAATTGGTGCAATTTCTGTTTCTGTATTTATCTGTATCATATGTAATGATGGTGCCTTCGCCTTCAATTTTACTCCATATTTTGAGCCTTGTTTTATTATTTCAGGCTCTTCTAAAATTAAATCATCTATTCCTGGATTTACAATTCCATAACCTTTTTCCTTTACTTCATGTAATGCATATTGAAGTTTATCATATTCCTTTTTAACTTTTGAAAATTCACTTATTTTTGCAAATAATTTTCCTTCATTTGAAATTTCTTCACCTGTAATTTCTGTAAGAACTTGATAAAATAACTCTTCTTTTAAAGATATGCTTAAATTTACATTTCCATTTCCTAAATCTATTTTTTGAATTTCCGTTCTTTCAATAACTTCTGTAGTTTGCAATTTTTTAACTTCATCACTTATTTCTTTTAATTTTTTTGTTTCATTAAAACATTCTTTTATTTCTTTGAATAATTCACTTTTTATTTCATTTGTATCAGCTAATCCATCAACCCATCTAGGAAATTTTATATTAATTTGCTCTATTGGAAATTCAAATAAAATTTTTGAAAAAATATTATTTATATCTTCTAAATCTATATTAGTACAATTTAATCTTATTACTGCAGTATTGTACTTATTTTCTAATTCTTCTGCTAATTTTATATTTTCTTCACTATTAGGATTTTCAGCATTTAGAACAATTACAAATGGTTTCTTTTTTGCAGTAAGTTCTTTTGCAACTCTCTCTTCTGGTTCAATATAATCTTCTCTTGGTATTCCTGTAATTGAACCATCTGTAGTAACTAAAACAGCTATACTTGAATGTTCTTCAATAACTTTTCTTGTTCCAATCTCTGCTGCTCTTTCAAAAGGAATCTCTTCATCTGACCATGGAGTTTTAACCATTCTAGGCATATCATCTTCTAAGTAGCCAATTGCATTATTCACTAAATAACCAACACAGTCTACCATTCTAGCTTTCAATTTTAAATTATCAGCTAACGTAATTTCAACAGCTTCATTAGGTATGAATTTTGGTTCAGTAGTCATAATCGTTTTTCCACCTGCACTTTGTGGAAGCTCGTCAATAGCCCTTTCTTTTTTGTATTCATTATCAATATTTGGTAAAACTAATAACTCCATAAAATTTTTGATAAATGTAGATTTTCCTGTTCTTACAGGTCCTACAACACCAACATATATATCACCATCTGTTCTCTCTGCAATATCTTTATATATATCCAAATTTTCCATAAAACCCTCCTAAAATCCATTGGACTACTACTTTTAATTAATGTATATTTTAAAATTTATGTTTTATTCCTAAAAATTTGTAAATACTAAAAATAAATATTATAAAGGAGTTTTATATGCTAAAAAAATTTTTAAATGAATTATTTGCTTACACACCTACATCCAATTACAACTATGAGCTTTCAGAAACTCAACCACAAAATAATGAAAAAGAAGAAGATATTACTCAAACTGTTTCAGCATCACTTTCTAAAAATATTGATTTCTTAACTGTCAAATTTAATATTTTAATAAATAGTGATGTAAATATAAGATATTTCACTTTGAATGCAAAAGGCAAACAGTATAAAGCTGCAGTTGTTTATATTGATGGTATGGTTGATTCTGATATTGTCAATAATTATCTTTTAAAGCCTTTAATGATGAAAAATAAAACTAATTCAGAGGCATCAAATGAAACTCTAATTATAAACAAATCACAAGACTTAAATTACCATACAACAAAAATGCCTAATATTGAAGATTTAATTTATAATTCTCTTATTACTCAAAATAGTGTTTCACAAGAAAAAGATTTTTCTACAATAATAGATAAAATAAATAACGGTTTTTCTTGTCTATTAGTAGATACCATAGATTCAGCTTTTTGTGTTGAGGCTAAAGGTTATAAAACAAGAAGTATTACTACTCCTCAAAATGAAATTGTAGTAAGAGGATCTCAAGAAGCTTTTGTTGAAAATCTTCGTACTAATACTTCTATGATCAGAAGAATAATCAATAATGAAAATTTAACAATTGAACAAGTCGAAGTTGGCAAAATCACAAGAACTCAAGTTGTTTTTTGTTATATGAAAAATATTACAAATGAAGATTTAGTAAATGAAGTACGATATAGACTAAGTAACTTAAATGTTGATTCAATTATAAATTCAGGAAATTTAGAACAACTTATCCAAGATGATTCTTCAATATTATTTCCACAAATTTTTGCAACTGAACGTTCTGATAGGGCTTGCAACAATATTTTAGCTGGACGTGTTGTTATATTAGTAAATGGTAGTCCATATGCATTAATTGCACCTGCAATATTTGTTGACTTCATCACTTCTCCCGAAGATACAAACTTAAGACATCAATACGGAAATTTATTAAGACTTATTCGTACACTAGCATTCGTAATAGCTATGTTTTTACCTGCATTCTATGTTGCAGTTACAAATTTTCATCAAGAACTGCTTCCAACAGAACTCGCATTTGCAATTTCTTCAATGAGGAAATCAATTCCATTTCCAATTATTGTTGAACTTTTAATCATGGAAGTCTCATTTGAACTCATTCGTGAAGCAAGTCTTAGAGTTCCATCACCAATTGGTTCAACAATAGGAATTATACGGTGGGCTTGTTTTAGGTGAAGCTGCTGTATCTGCAAATCTAGTTAGTCCATTATTAATTATTATTGTTGCCCTTACAGGTATATGCTCTTATGCAATTCCAGATTTTTCTCTTAACCTTACAATCAGAGCATTTAGATTTTTATTTATACTTCTTGCATATTTAGCAGGATTTCTTGGAATAAGTTTTGGAATATTTGTAGAACTGATTCTTTTATCAAAATTGCAATCATTTGGAGCATCATACTTTTCACCTTATCTTCCAGCTAGCAATAAAAATGCTGATGCTTCATACTATATAACTCCTATTTGGAAACGTGAAAAAAGAAGTGATTTTCTAAATACAAAAAGACCAAATCAAGAATCAAAAATTAGTATGGAATGGAAACTAAAATAGAAAGGATCTCTATTATGAACCATAAAGTCGGAAAATTTGAAGCAATTTTCCTCGTGTTAATAGTAATGATGAATAAAATCTTATTAAATTTGCCTAAAGAAATCATTAAGCAATCTCAAACAGGTGCTCCCATTAATATAATTTTTGTTGGAATTATCGCAATCTTAATTGCAATTTTTATAAGTAATTTATTTAAGAAATTTCCTAATGAAGATATTATAGATATTTGCGAATATGTTGGTAATAAGCCTTTAAAAGTAATTGTTGGTATAATTTTTGAAATTCTATTTTCTATAATTATTATCACTGTTGTATATGAATTTTCAAATTTACTTCAAAAAGTATATTTTCCTAATACACCTACAGTATTAATTTTATTATTATTTTTTGGTTCAATAGGTTTTGCAAATTTAATTGGCTTTAAATCAATTATAAAAACAAACACTATTGTTGTTTGGCTAATATTAGTCAGCTTAATTGTTATTTTTGCAGGAACTATACAATCATTGAATTTTAATAGATTAAATCCTATTCTTGGTCAAAATATTAAAACAACTTTTATAGATGGCATTCAAAATATTTTTGCATATGGAGGAATTTTGTATTTATTTTTCATTTCTCCATTTTTAAAAAATAAAAAAGATTTCTCTTTTATAGCAATATCTTCAATAACAATATCAGGAGTATTTTTACTTTTTTCAAGTATAATTTTATTAGCATTATTTCCATTTATTACACATAGTGAAGAACTTCTTTCAATGTATCTATTAACAAGATGTATAGAATTTGGAACTGTATTCCAAAGAACAGATGCAATATTTATTTTTCTTTGGATCATTTCAGCATTTTCGTATTTAAGCATTTCTCTTATGTTTATAATTAATATATTTAAAAAACTAACAAATTGTAAAGAATCAACAAATTATTCTTATTCCTTCATAGCAATACTATTTTCACTAATTGTACTTTTTGAAAATCAATCTTTATTTAAATTTTTGGAAACTGTAATCTACAAATATCTAATACTTGGTTTATTAGGATTTTGTTTCATAGTCTTAATAGTAGCAAACATCAAGAAAAAAATTAGAAAGGAAGTTTAAATGAAAAGAATTCTTTTAATAGCCTCATTATTGCTTATTATATTAATCACATTTATTGAAGCGTATGATGCTCGTAATGTTGAAAATCTTTCATACATTATCGCCATAGGCATTGATAAATCTGATTCTGAAGATGAACCTTTAAGTTTAACAATTCAAATTGCAAAACCTGATACATCTGAAGGAAATGGAACAAAAATAAAAAGTGAACTTAGTACAGTTCAATGTAATTCATTTAATTTAGGTTTAGCTATGCTTAATTTAGCAAATGTAAATGAACTAAATTTATCACATTGTAGTGTAATAATTATTTCTGAAGATGTTGCTAAAGAAGGAATTGGAGATTTTATAAATACTATTGCAAATAATATAGAAATAAGGCCAACATGTAATGTTTTAATAAGTCAAAATAAAGCTAAAGAATATTTAGAAGTTACATCAAAATTAGAAGATATTTCTTCAAAATTTTATAACTCATATATAAAATCAGCTGAAATCACTTCTTACGTCACACCTTGCAAACTTTCTGATTTTTATTCCAGCTTACATCAAGATGTAAAAACTCCTGTTGCTCTTTATAGTTTTGTAAAAGAAGATAATATTGAAAGTTTAGGTTTAGCAGTTTTTAAAGATTATAAAATGGTTGGCAGATTATCCGGGTTAGACACCATTTGCTATAACATTTTAACTAATAACTTTAAACAAGCAACTATTGAAGTTTATAATCCTCAGGAACCTTCTCTAGCACTTTCTGTTGCTATTTCTCATGATAAAAATACAGATATAAACGTTAAACTTGAAAATGGAATTCCTAAAATAACATGTAATGTAAAAATAAAATCTACTGTATTAACTGGAAACAAAAATTTTGACTATTCTACAGAAAATTCTTTGAAAGAAATTGAATCTGAAATCAATAAATTTTTGACTCAAAACATTACCGCATTTTTATATCAAACATCAAGAGAATATAAAAGCGATATAATTGGATTTGAAGGATTTTTTAAAAGAAACTTTTTAACTGAAGATGAACTAAATAAATATGATTGGGAAAAACTTTATGAAAAAGCTGAATTCAAAGTTGAAACAGAAAACTATTTAAAATCAGGCTTTCTATTTTCTAAAAATTAATAAAAGGAGTTTCTTATGAAATTTGTTATAGTCTTATTATCAATATATGCATTTTTAGAAAGTGTATCTTATGGTCTTTATGAATATCAACAAAAAGAAAACAAAATCGGTGGCATAAGTATCTTTATACTTTCTTCCATCGGTTTAGTTCTCCCTATTTTTAGTATCTTAATTTAATTTAAAACTGTGTGGCAATAAATCTTCAATTGTATATTCCTCAAGTCTTTCATCATAATATGTATAAATTTTAAAGTTATTATCAACAAATTCTGACATAAATTGTCTGCAATATCCACAAGGAAGGCACTTTTCGAGGATATATGAATTTGGTTTACTTCCAACTACAATAATATATTCAAAATCATATTCACCTTCTGATATTGCTTTGCTAAAAGCTACTCTTTCTGCACATATACTTTGAATTGAGCTATTATCAATATTACAGCCAGTATATTTTTTGCCACTTTTCATTTTTAATAAACAGCCTACTTTATAAATTTTAGAATAAGCATTTTTTCGTGCTTCTATAGCTAATTTGATGTCTTCTTCCATATAGTACTTCCTTTCTAAATTATAATATAGTCTAATAACAAACATGGACTTTGCAATTAATTTAAGTAAACTAATATTTAAACTAATTGCAAAGTCCACGTTTATACTTATTATTGTAATCCATATTTTTTCTTAAATCTAT
This sequence comes from uncultured Clostridia bacterium, assembly GCA_947588885.1. Classification (GTDB taxonomy): domain Bacteria; phylum Bacillota; class Clostridia; order TANB77; family CAG-508; genus UMGS1994. The sequence continues at coordinate 52,167 of CANQAH010000002.1, read as the reverse complement.
CAGCTCTACCACCAGTTGTTTCTCTTTTTAAGTTACCTGTCCAGAATGGATGACATTTTGAACAAATATCCACTTTCATATCAGCTTTTGTAGAATTTGTTTCCATTACGTTTCCACATGCACATGTAATTGTTGCTGTTGTATAATTTGGATGTATTCCTTCTTTCATGTAATTCACCTCTTCCTTATTTTTCTTAACAATATCTTTAATATCTTAACATAATAATTTTAGTTTTTCAACACTTTTACTAATTTTCATTGCTATTTTTATTTTTTTCTCCACCAGTAACTGTTGTAACTGTATTACCAACTACATTAGTAATTGTACTTCTAACGCTATCTGTAAAAGAAACTCTTTTTACTAGTTTTATAGTAATATTAAATAGACATGCAACAATTAAAATGAAAAAACCAATTCTTTTCCACCACTTTGCAAGCATAGTCTTATCTCCTTTCAATAACGTTACATCATATATTATAACTAGATTTAAAAGATTTGTCAATGTAAATTACCTAAGTTCTAAACAAATAGAACCACTTTTTCAAAATCTTTTTTCCCATGTTAAAAAAATTTATCTTTTCTACATCTTCGTTAGCAACCAAGTCAACATTTTCCACAATTTCACCATCTATTTTATAATTTACTTCACCTAGTTTTTGACCTTTTTTTATTGGAGCTTGAATATTTTCATTAATTATTACCTCTTGCTCTACATTTATATCATTATTATTTTTCATCATTTTTCCTTTAGAATCTTTATAACTTATCTCAACATCTGAAAGTATTCCTTTCTGGACTGGAACATCTGTCACATTCACTCCAGCCTCACAAAATTTTTTATACTGATAATTACTGAATCCATAATCTAATAATTTTTTTGCACAATTAAATCTTTCTTTTGTTGAAGGTGCTCTCATTACTACTGCAATAAGTGATAAACCATCTCTTGTAGCACTTGCAGATAAATTAAATAAAGCAAGAGATGTAGAACCTGTTTTTAAGCCAGTTGCACCTTCATAATTTTTTATCAATTTATTAGTATTTACAAGTTGCGATTTTCCATTTCTTAATGAGTCCATCCAAATTTTAGTATATTTCATGATATCAGGGTGCTTACTCAATAGTTCTCTTGACATAATTGAAATATCATAACTTGACGAAACATGCCCATCTTCATCAATCCCATGGCAATTTTTAAAAGTTGTATCATTCATTCCAAGTTCTTTTGCTCTTTGGTTCATTTTATCAACAAAAACTTCTTCACTACCACAAATATGTTCTGCCATCGCAACAGTACAATCATTCGTTGTTCAAAAACAACCGAAAAAAAAAATTAATAATTAGAAAAATTATAATCAAAGATAATTTTATTGTTATCTATTCTAATTCTACGAATTAGTTTAATAATATCATCTCTACTATATTTTTTTTCGGCAATTTTATCAATAATTTTATATATTTCCTGCTTATTTTTCTCTATACTTCTTTCCTCTTTATGTGTATATCCAAAAATTTTTTCGTCCACCGCTGTTAAATCATTATCTATTTGCCTTCTTTCATTGGTTAATTCAGTATAAACTTTTTTATATTGTTCATTATCAATCTCTTCACTTAATCTCTCATTATAAATTTGAGAAATCTTAAAGTTTACACTAGCCAATTGTTTTTGTAATTGTTTTTTATATTTTTCAAGTCCATCAACCTTGTTTTGAATATATTTTTTTAATAACTTGTCCTTAAATACATTTATATTTATATGAGAATTATAGTAATCAACAATTTTTTTTAATGCTTCATTTTCTATCTTATGATAATACATTTTTGTACTATTAGAACATAACTCTTTACTCTCAGCATTCTTTGGGCAATATATTATATACTTTTCTCTGACTTTTTTTATAATCATTTTGGCCCCGCAATTATCACAATAAACTAAATCTTTTAGAATTACATTAATATTACTTACGGACATATGAGCTCCGTATTTTGATGTATGTACTCTATCAAATAATTCTTGTGGAACTACTGGTTCATGAGTATTATATGTAATAATTCTATCCTCTCTTCTTATATATAATCTGTTTTTACCTTTATAAGATATACTTTGTGTTCCTCCTCTAATAGTATGACCCAAATAAGTCTTATTACTAAGAATTCTATTCACTGTACTTCTTCTCCAAATATTTTTATTTTTTACTTTTTCCAATCCTTTAACATTTAAATAATCTATAGGAGTTTTAATATTTGACATATTTAAATATTCTGTGATTTCACTTTGCGTCTTTCCTGAAGCTTTCATTTGGAAAATCATTCTTACAATTACTGCTGCTTCATCATCAATCTCAAGTTTTCCTTCCACAGTCTCACTTTTTTTATATCCATATGGTGGAGTTGTACAAGCATAAAATCCTTCATGCATCTTTTTTCTCTTAGATTTTTTTACTGCCTTTGATGTATCTCTACAATGAACCTCGTTAAATACCCCTTTTATAGGCATGAACTCATTTGATACACTTTCTTCGAAATTATCAACATTATCCATAATTGCTATAAATCTTACTCTATTATTAGGAAATATTCTTTCTATATATTCTCCAGAATCTATATAGTCCCTTGCAAATCTTGCTAAATTTTTTGTAATAACCAACTTTATATTTTTATTTTCAATATCCTTAATCATCTCTTTAAATGCAGGTCTATCAAAATTTGTTCCAGTGTATCCATCATCTACATATTCTAAGCACTGCTTGTAAATAAAATGTTCCTCTATATATTTTTTTATAATTTTTCTTTGGTTTGTAATGCTCTCACTTTCTTCTTTATTTATATCATCTTTACTTAATCTTAAATACATTGCAATAGTTTCGATATACTCTTTATTCTGCATTTATATATCCTCCACAATAATTAAGTTCTTTAAAAGCAAAGTGAATGAATACATTTTTATCTTTGTCTATTTCTATTTTATTTACTAATTGTTGTAATATCTCTTTTGTATAATCCTTATTATTAAGTACTTTTCTAAATAGATTTTTCATTTCATTACGCATCATCTCATTTTTTTCTACAATATCAAAATCTTTCATCTCGTTTTCTATTTCCTTTTCTGTTGTTTCTAATGTTTTCCTTTGAGCCACTAAAGAATTAGAAAATTCAATGTAATCTTGCTCTTCAATTATTCCATTAAGTCTATCACTATATAAAGTTTTTAATTTCTTACTTAAAATATCAATTTCAATTTTTATTTGTTCATCTTGTTTTTCTAATTTTGCAAATGTATTACTATTTTCAACTAACTTTTCTATAGCTTTTTTATCATTAAAAGCTGTTGAATTCAAATACTGTTCTAATACCTCCGATATTTTATCTAATACCTGTTGTTCTAGCACTTTATAATTTATATATTGGTTATAACAGGTTTTATTAGATATTTTTCTTGAAGCCGTTGCACATTTAACATATCTCCTAATAGTAACATTATCCTTATACTTATCTTGCTTTTTTACAATATACAATTTGTTATGACAATGTGAACAATAAAGTAATGATTTCAATAATGGATCATCTGTTCCTCTTTTTAAGTTACTATGATTTTCAAATATTTTTTGTACTGAATTGAACGTTATTTCATCAATTATTGGTTCATGATGATTTTCTGTAATTGTATATTCATCCTCAGATAGTGCAATTATTCTTTTGCTCTTATAACTAATTTTTCTAGTTTTATTCTGTACACATTTTCCAATGTATATAGGATTAGTTAATATTCTTTTTACAGTAGTATGTCTCCATTTATCAGTAATTGCTGTTTTATTTTTTCTGACATTACTCATATCCATCATTAATCCGTGGCGTTAATATTTTTTCCGCATTTAGTAAACAAGCTATTTGATATGTTCCCATACCACTTAAAAAAAGCTTATAAATTCTCTTAATAATTTCAGCTTGATTTCTATCAATTTCAAGATGTCCCGCTTTGTCAATCTTTTTATATCCAAAAGGTGCAACAGAAATATAGTAGAATCCTTCTTTCTTTTTATTGTTTTTAGTTTTCTTTACATTTTTTGATGTATCACGTGCAAATGAATCATTTATTATATTTTTTATAGCAACAGTATCACAATTTTTATCCAAAAATGTATCCACATCATCTAAAACAGCAATGAACCTTATTTCATGTTCAGCAAAATAATCCTCTATAAATCTTCCTCCATCTATGTAATCTCTCCCAAACCTCGCTAAACTTTTGGTTAAAACTAAATTAACTTTTTTATCTTCAATATCTTTTAACATTCTTTTAAAGGACGGTCTATCGAAGTTTGTCCCTGTAAAGCCATCATCAATATATTCATCATATAATTTGAAGTTTTTATTTTCTTTTAGAAATAAATTTAAGATTTTTCTTTGATTAGAAATACTTTCGCTTTCTCCCTTTTTATAATCCTCCTTACTCAATCTCATATATAGTGCTACACTATAAGTTTGACTATTTATCTTTTCAATGTTCATCTTTCCTCCAACTCTCGGATATAACACTAAAAACATAATATTTTATTTAAGTATCAATATCAAGTTGAACACTAATTAATTTATAATTTTACTTATTAAAATTCTTTCTATAATATCCTGAAAGCAATCTCCTTCTTTATTAAATGTTACAAATATTTTCAACTCTTTGTCTTTAGTAGTCTTTTCCTTTTTTTTATTTATTTCTGACATAAAACCACCTAACAAATTGTATGAACATATTTTTAAAATATTATATGTTTTTTGCTCTTTTTGCAGCAGCAATTATTTTTTCTTTACTATAGATATTTAACATAACATCTATTTCTCGCTCTATTTCATCCAGTGTAATATCTTTTAATTTATTTTCTCCATTAGCACTATTTTGCAAACTATATATTGCAACTGTAGCATAAGCTTTTGCTTCCTCTCTACTATAATTTAATTCTTCTATATAATCATTTTTATCGTCTTTTGATCCAATAAAACAAGCATATATTGCAACTGCTAGTATTCCTCCTATAATTAGTCCCATCAAAAACATTTATATACTTCCTTTCAAAAATTTTTTTACATCATAACTTCTTCCAAGTTCTTCTCTGAATTCAAATCTTTTCTTAGCACTGTTATACTTATATGCACTTGTATTCCAATCTCTATAAGCCATATCTGATAATTTATTATTTTTAGATAATTCCATTGATGCTTGATTATGCATTTTTCTTAATATTAAATCATCTTCATCTTTCTTTAATTTAACTTTTTCTCTTTGTTGTTTTATAATCTTTTGAGTATTTTTACTATGCCTTTCTCTCGACTTTCTTTTTCTTAATTCTTTCTCTTCAATATATTCATTTGTATTTTTTAAAGTCTTCGAAACTGTATTTTTAGATATACCTAACTTCTTTGCAATCTCTACTTGTTTTAATCCATCTTTAAAATATAAATCTTTTATTCTTTGGCTATTAGACATTACATATACTCCTAACTTTAGTTTGATTTTTTGCTATCATTTTAAGATCTCGACAAAACTAATGAGATTTTTTTCTCATTTTCATTTTGTTTTTTATTCCATTCTCTAATTTTCTTCTTAAAATCTTCAATTCGTTTTCTAGCATTTTTTTCTTTTTGCCTTTCACTAATATAATCTTTAATTCCTTTTATAATCATTCTTTTCATCTCCCTTCAATAGTTAATATGTAATTAAAAATTTCAATTCGGACAAATTATTTTTCTTGTTACAAAAAAAGAACACCAAGATTTCATTCTTGGTGTTCTTTCCCATACTAAGCTTTCTGGACATGAGGGATAAGAATTTTTTTATTTACTTTTCTACAACAGATGTTAATTTTACAGATGCTTTTCGGTAATATCCAGGCGATGTTCCAATGCTGCTAGCATCAAACCAAAGCTGTATTTTGTCGCCCTGATTTAATGTCACCTTCATAATTGGACTGGTATCCCAGGCTGTTCCTGAAAGTGGAAATACTTCTTCTGCAATAACTGCTTGTGTGTTTGCATTCCTTATCTCCACTGTAACTTTAATGTTACCTGAATAAGAATCTGCCTTTTTTAAATCAATAAAGAACCATACCGTTTTACTTCCCGAAGCTCCGCCAATAGTTTTTACAGGTGTTATATTTGTATCAGTAAATGTAAATTCCCCAATATAATATTCACCTGCTGGCAATGTCTCTGTTCCTGATAAAGGCATAATCTCAGATTGTCCTGCAGCAAATGCATTCGTGCTACATAACGTACTTAAAGTAAAGATAAGAACTAAGCAGATTGCTATGAACCGCTTTTTAATACATGTGTTTTTCATCATAATGCCTCCTAAAATATAATTTTCTTATCCCTCACTTATTTAAACTATATTGATATAGTTTAAATACTCATATAATTTTGACTAATAGTCCAAATGCTATATATAATTTTATCGTATTATATTGTTTTTGTTACAAAAGATACAAAAGATACAAATTATTTATTTTCTTTCTAATTCTATTTCAATATTTTCTTCTTTATATGTTAAGTAAACTTTCACAATATTGGTTGCATCATATTTTGTTAAAGAAAATGTTTGCCAAAACTTTATATTTCCTGTAAAAGTTTTATTATATCCTTCATCTTCACTATTGCTTCTTATTGGATAAAATTTTTCTCCTTTTTCATTTTCTACATACATATCTGTAAATATAGGTTCAATTCCATTACCTAATTCTCGTTCTTTAATGATTGAATTCACATATTCTTTTATTTTTTCCTCTTTAAGTTCATCACTATCCGAATCTTCATATATTCCTTCTTCTTCTGTCATTAATTCTATTTTCAAGCATGTATCATTTATGACTGCACTAGTAACGTTAATATTTGAATTACTACAATTTTTCACTTTATATATCATATTTTCCCTATTATAGAATATATCCGGTACATCAATTTGTATTTTCCAATCTCCATTTATTTTTACACTAGTATTTTCTTTTTCTACCGATATTTGGGAAATTTCTACATATAACTTCTTGCTCTTCGGATACATCTCAGAGGCCAAATTATATACCACATTAATTTCTTGATTTTCTTGATTTTTATTTTTTATATAATAGTTTATCTCACTATTTATATATTTTTCATTGAATTCATTAAAAGTTAATTGTAAATTATTATTTTTACAGTATTCATTAAATCTATCTTTATCGTTACAATACAGTATTTTATGTTCTTCATCTGTAATTATCATATTAGAAAAACTTATTTGGGTTATATCATTAATTTTAATCTTATCATCTTCTATTTTTATACAAAATGATAAATTTAGATTATAGTCATCCATTAACATATAGTCAATTTTTAACTTTGTTTTGTTTGAATTTATATATTCCATATTTATCTCTTCAATATAATTATTTTTAATTGCTGTATCAATTCCTTCATTCATATTAAAGAAACTTTTTATATTTTTCACAATATCTTTTGCAAAAACACTACCAAAAACTAATATAATACAACTTGCTATAGCAACAATATAACGATATATTTTTTTATTTTTAATATTTTTTTTCTTCTCTTTTTTATATAAAGCTTCTTTAATAGCATTAGTATAATGATTTGGTACATAAAGTTCTTTTGATAATATCTCTTTTATATATTTATCTATATTATTATTCATACTTTTTTCCTCCTTTCAGACTATTTTTTATTTTTTCCCTACCACGAACTAATCTTGATTTTACAGAACTTTCTGATATTTTTAAAATTTTACTAATTGCTTTGGTTGTGTATTCATAAACATAATATAAAATCAATACAATTCTTTCTTCATAATTCAAACATTCTATTAATATGTAAAAGTCAATATTACTTTCTATTTCTTCAGAATTAGTTCCATTTATCTCAAATTCAACTTTATCTTTTTCAATAACTTTATCATGTTTTTTGTTTTCATTATAAATAAGATTACACTTATTAATTAAAATTTTTATTATCCACGTCTTAAAAAAATCATTATTTTTTAATTTTTTTATTGATTTAAATGCCGATATCATTGTTTCTTGTATAGCATCATCTATATCAGCATCATTATTTAATCTTGCTTTAGCAATTTTATATAAATCATTATTAATGCTTAATATTAATTCTGTAAAAGCTTCTTTATTTCCTTTTTTTGATTTTTCTATTAAATCTTTATTCACTTCTATTCTTCTTTCCTTACTAACTTCTTTTAACTATTAGATTTATTTTTTTTATTTTTTAGTTACAACTATTTTATATTTTCTCTGTTTTTAGTTAAAGTCTTATATATATTAAGCAAAATTTCTTGTTTTAAGTCATCATTTTCTATACCATTTATTCTACTATATTTACTTATTAGGTTTCTATATTCAACCATAATTTCTATTACATCATCATCTGATAAGTTAAAATTGTTAAACATTTTCATTCATTCCTTTCTTTATTTGGTACTGTTTTTTTATCTTTTCTATTGTCCTTACTCTAATTTTTCTTGCAGTATCTCCCTTTATATTTAATGCTTTTCCAATAGCAGCATCTGTTTTCCCTTCAAAATAATATAAAAAAAGCACCAACTTTTCACGCAAAGTTAGTGTTTCAACAATTCTGCTTATTTTTTCATCACTAAATACTTTTTCCATTTGAGTAGACGAAATGTCCATATCACTCTTAATTTCAAAATTAATTTCGACATTCTCAATAGATACTAAAAATTTTTCATCTATTGTATCTATATTTTCTTCTATATAAATATACTTGTTTTTATTTAAATACTCTTTTCTTGTGTACATTACTATTTTTTTTAAATATGCTCTTTCATTAATACTTAACTTGTACATATACGCACCTCCAAATTTGAATTGGTCCATACACCAAAGCAAATTAAGAGGAAAACATTGTATATTATTCTTCCATCTTACATTAAATTATTAAACACACATTATAATCACCTCCAAATAAAAAAATTAAAAGTTTCCTAAATATATTTTTTCACATATTTTTCTAACTTCTTTTGTAGCCTCTCAAATTACTTTGATATAAAAGCCACAATCATAGTATTATCTCTACATTTATATTTGGTAAAATAAAAATAAATTGTTAAAAGTAAAAAAAAATCTTAAAATTTTGTCGAATATTGTAAATTCGAGTTTTAATATTATGTAAATTTTTTAAAAATTATTGATTTAGTGCTATTAAAGTGATATAATATTTCCATAATTTGTAAAATATTTTGCTAGGAGGTACATTATGCTTTATTGTATTGCTAAAGAATATAATGGAATTTCTAAATCAGCGGATATTCATGCAAATAATCAATTAGACATAAATAAAATTCAAAATGCCAATTTAGTTCAAGATTCTACTTTAGTAAAATTTATTGATACGCTGTTTTGGAAACTAGGATTTAATCAAAGTTCAAAAGGAACATTTTACTTGAAATACGCAATCATTTTAGCGTATACAGATCAAAAATTAATCTATACAAATAAAAAATTAATTGAAATAATATCTAAGGAATTAAATATAAAGAAGGAAACAATACGAGCCGAAATAGATTACTCATTACACTCTATGTATAGATTTTCTTCTTCAGAAATTCTTAATGAGTATTTTCACGAAAATTACGATGGTAGAAACCCAAGCACAAAATACTTTATAGCATTATGCGTAAATTATATAAATAATGTAATCGGAAATAAAGTAATTAATATGTATAATTTCATATAAATAAAAAGCAGGGTAATTTTATATAACCCTGCTTTTATTTTTCTTAATCTTAACTATACTTATTTCTATAATCATTCATATTAATTGTTCTGTTATAGTCATATTAGTATTTATCAATTTAGAACAATTATTTTTATACTTATTTCTGTCGTTTTCTTTCTAATTCTATGTTATAAACTTAAATTATTTTATTATCCAAAAAAATTAGTCATTTTTTAAATCCAATCCTAACAACTCTAATTCAATTTCAATTTGCTTAATATCACTTTGTTTAATCCCAAATTCTTTTAACTGTTTTTTAGTTTTATTACAAAGTTGTGAAATAATTCTTATTTTATTTCTTTTTAATACGCTTAATAATTCACCATTTATTTTTATTTTAGTGATATCTTGTTGTTTTATCGTTCTATACTCCATCTAAATAATATCCCCCTCCACAAATTATAACATATTACATAGATAAATACTATTAATATCATAATGTTTTATCAAACATGCAAATATGTTTTTCATCATTACAAAAAATTCCTCTACAATTCTATATCTAAAAAAATATTTGCATCGTCAAAATCCAACATTTTTTTACAAAATTTTCCACATTTTTGTAACCAAATTTCTTTCTACTTTTATCTAATAAATAGGAGGATAATTATGTACAATATACTATTTATTGGAGAAAATTTAAGTCTTATATATAAGATCGTTAACTATGTATCAGCAGAAATAAGTAATTGTAGATTATATGCTATAAATAATACACAAGAAGGATCATTAAAAACAATAAGTTCTTGTGTACCTGATATAATAATAATAGATTATAATTCTAAAAATATATCCTCGGATATAATATTAGATTATATAGAAATACATAAATTGAATAAATACTATAATTCTGTAATTAACATATCAATAAGCCCAATTGTCAATTCCAAAATAATTAAAAGGCAATTTAAATCAAGATATATATGCATATCTGATAATTTCTATAATTTAAAGAAAGAATTGCAAGATATTATGAATTATACTAATATCACCAAAATAGAAAAAATTAATAATGAAATGAAAAAAATAAAGTACAACTTTTCATACGTAGGAACAAAATATTTATCAGACTGCATTTATTTATGTTCAATGATTCGTTCTCTAAATAATATAAATCTTAATAAGCAAATATATCCAATAATTGCCAATAAATATCATAAGTCTATAAACTCAATAAAAACGAATATTATTAGAGCCACAACAAACATGTATTATGATTGTGATGAAGAAACTCTATCTAAATTTCTTGGTTATAAATTTATATATAAACCATCCCTAAAAGAAATCATAATACGAATAATAAATAATATTGATAAAGTATAATAAGAAATAGCAGGTGATGAAATAAGCTTCACCTGCTATTTTTTAGATATCATAATCTTTGGAAATTTGATTAAAAATATTTAATATCTTTTTATATTCTTTTAATGAAACTCCTATCTTGGATAATAACTTTATTGGCTTTATTTCTTCATCACTAAAGTCACTATAAAATTCCAATATTTTTTCTTCAATTATATCGTACTCATTCTCAGTATATAATTTATTTTCTATAATTATATCCATCTTTTTTAAAATGTTTAGTACTTCTTCATTCAAATATTTGTATATATCTATCTTTTTTTCTTCATAATATTTTTTTTTAAATACTTCTATATCAAAATCTTCTTTCATCAGTCTTCCCTCCACTAAAATAATAACATAATAATTATTTTATTTCAATAAGCCAAACTAATTTGGCTTATTGAATTTTTTATCATTTTTTTCAATGTGCCAAAGTGGTCTTTAGAATAAATTTGATAATATTTTTTCATACTATTTATTGGAGAAATAAAATATGAAATTAGCGGAAGCAATAAGGAATAGAATATTATATTTTCTAAAACTTAAAAATATTAATGTATGGGAACTATGTAAATTAACAGGTGTTCCCTGCTCAACTATAAGTACCTTTATGACAGGAAAAACGCATCTTATAAAACTTGATACCTTATTATATATTTGTTATGGATTTGATATTACTTTAAAAGAATTTTTTGATGATTCATCCTTCGATTTAGCGGAATAGATTAATAATCTACACCATCATTTATTCCTGAAATATAGAACACTTTATTCCATTCTTTCATAAGATTATCATTCTTTCCAATTAATGCATTTATATAATTGAAAGCTGTATCATAATATCCTTCTGTCAAATGTTCTTTTAAAAAGCATAACAATGTATTTTTACATCTCTCAACATCTTTTTCTTTTGATTTTATACATTCATTTTTTCTAGATTTATAAATACTTTTATTTTTTTTATTATATATTTTTTCTATAATTTCACATTCATATTTATTTTCTTCCATTTTATTCGTCTCCTTATTCAATTTATACCAATAGTAACATTATTATAAATTTTTCCTATATATTCTTTTATTATTTCTATAGCTTTTTTGTATTTATTTTTTAAATCTTTAATTTGTTCAACATTTAATATACAAATTTTATCATCAATACTCATCATTTTGCTAATATTTATTGTTTTATATCCTTTATATTCCAATATCGCTATTCTAAATAATAATCTAAGTATAAAATCTCTCATAAATAATAGTTGTTCATCTGTTATATCATACTCAATTTTATCTTCTACACTTAAAATTAGATTATATATTTCATTATATTTTTCATTATTAGTATCAAAAATATAATAAAATAAATCTCTTTTTCTCATATTCAACCACCTCTCATATTTTGTTTTGTGCTGCACAAGACTAATATATATAAGATAGACATATAAAATCAACTTGAACAAAAAAATTTTTATAAAAAAAAGACTATATCTCATAAAATTGATATATAGTCTTAAATTACATTATTATTTTCTTTTAAAATAACTTTTGTTTTATTGATTGAAATGATTTATCTCCAATCACTAAATGGTCTAAAAAATCGATACCCATAAATTTACAAGCATTTATCATTTTTTCAGTAAACATCAAATCTTCTTTTGACGGTGTTACATCTCCTGATGGATGATTATGAGCAATTATTATTTTTTTACAATTACAAAGTAATGTTCTTTTTATTATATCAGTCAAATTTATATTAGAGTAATCAATTCCACCTTTCGTTATTAAAAATGCAGCAATTATTTCATTTTTGCTATTTAAGCAAAACATAACTATATGTTCTTCTGCCTTCTTATTGATTTTAAAAATTTCAATAAATTTTTTATAGGCATCTGTTGAAGAAATAATTCTACCTTCATATATACATTCATCTTCTTTCACTAATTCTAACGAATACTTTCTAAAATATTTTCTAATCATAATAATACCCCATTTCAGTATAATAAAATTTTTTCATTATCTAATTCTTCAGATTCATGTAACTTATCCATATTAGAATTATTAATTTTTTTACTATCTGCAAAATTCAATTCTTCGGCAATTACTTGGGCACTATATCTTTTTTCTCCGTTTTCATTCTCATACTGGTTAATTTCTAATCTTCCAGATATAAGTACTTGCATTCCTTTCTTAAAAAATTTTCCCGCAAACTCCGTTAATTTTCCAAATGTAATTATATTTATAAAATCAGTCTTTCTTTCCTCTCCTTCTCTTGCAAATTTTCTTGGAACAGCTATTGTAAATTTTCCTATAATTGTTTCTTTACTACTCATTAAAATTTCTGGATTCTTTATTAGTCTTCCTAATAATATAATTTTATTCACTTTAATCATCCTTTCTTACTATAATAAATTTAAGTACATCATCATCTTTCCTAAATTTTCTTTCCAGCTCATTAATTTCTTCTATTTCAGCATAAAATTCAAATAACACATAATATCCTTGCTTATATTGTTTTACTTCATAAGCTAAATTTTTTTTACCTATCTCCTCTATTTTTAGTTGTTCTTCATTTTTTTTCACGAAGTTTCTAATTATTTTTTTATATTTTTCAATTTCTTCTTTTATTTCTTTTTCAACAATATCTGGTTTTAATATTATTATACTTTCATAATTATTCATATATATATTTCCTTTCTATTTTTTATATATAACATTTTTGTAATATATTTTTTTGCCACTTTTCTAAGAATTTTAATTGTTTCTTTTCAGGTTCTCTATTATACTTAGTTTTACTTTGAATAACTACATTGTCTTTTACTTCTACTGTGACTAAAGATTTATCTTTAGCATTTATTAATCTCATAAAATAAATATCTGATTTTCCAAATGCATAATCTTTAGCATATGTTCTAACGCAATTACCTTGTTGCATGCTTTCATCTTCCAAGTCTTCTATACTTTTAGCCGCAAAAATGATAAATTTTTTATCTTTATATGAATTTTTATTTAATAATTCTAATCTTTTAGCAATAGCCTCATTTAACAATTCTCTATTTCGAATTTCAACGCTTTTTTCCAATTCATTATGTCTTTTATTTAAATCATCTGGGAACTTATATCTTTTATTTTTTAAATCAAATCCCATTTGACTAGCAAATTCTAAGTAATCTTTATAAATATGTATATTAACTTTACCTTTATGCATTTTTTGATATTTTATAAAGTTATCTATACCAATGTAATCCGAAATTTTTTTCAGTGTATCAAAACTATATTCATCAAAATTGTCTAAATATCTAACTTTATGCATATCTTTTTGTTTCAATAATCTCAGCATTTGTAATTGTGAATATGTAATATCATATCTTTTCATAAATGGATAAAATTCCTTAGATACTCCAAATATTTTATTAAAATTCCCATAATTTCCAAATCTATCTGCATATAATGCTAATTTATACAATTTTAACTTAATAAGCATCTCAAAACTCGGATAATGCGATTTACAACGCAATAATCTTTCATAATCCATTGTTCCAACTCTTTTGGCAAAATCTCTTAAGTCTAAATATTTATAATCTGTATCTTTAAATATTTCTTTTAAATTTCCCGTATATAAATATCCACTTTTACCAAAGCTGTAATTTCTTGTATATTCTCTCCATTTTCCTGGATTTATTAGATGACTTACATAGATATGACACTGGCATCTTGATACTCTATCATTTACAACCTCTATATCTCTTTTATGAAATATTCTGGCAAATTCTACAACGGAATCAATAAATTCATAATTCATTGATCTATTATCATAAGCAGACCACATTTGAAAATATCGAAATACAATATCCTTTTCAACTTTATCTAACAATATCAAATTATCACGAAACCAAAATTTCTTTAGATGTGCACTTTTTATAAGATAAGTATTTTTGCAATTAGGACATTTCTGATACTTATTTACTTTCTTATTTGTTATAAATTCATGTTTACAATTTGTACAAATTGACTTTCCTTTTCTTTTTATAATTAAATTATGATTTTTTCTAATTTCTTGAACAAAATTTTTCCAATTTTCAGGAAATTCATTGACTCTACTATCTATAATTTCTAATTTTTTTCTAAATTCTTTTTTTATATATCCCATCACATAGTACCCATAAACAAAGAAATTTGTTTTCTCTCATCAATATTCTTTAATGTTAAATCTTCATTTTTCTTTACGTTATCATCTTTAACATTATTTTCTTCTTCCGTTCCCTTATTACTGATTTCAGAACTATCTTTAATACCTAAATTTTCATTTGTTTCATTAAAATATTGAATCGCTAAATTATAAACAAAAGAATCTTCAAGTATAGCTACTCCATCTACAGCCTGTTTTTCAGCTTGTCTTTTTATATATTCATACATTTGTTTTAAATTTTTTTCAGGATTTAAATATTTTTCATCCATATCAGTTCTTTTTTTCAAATATAAATAAATTTTAAAGAGTGGTCTTTGAAAAGATCCCTCTATCATACTTTTTAATCTTTCACAACCAGTCATTTTACATTCCTTTCTATCCTACTAATTTTAACTTACTTCCTTCAACAACTTTAGCTAATATAACTTGATTATTAAATTCTTTATTATAGTGTGTTACACTTTCGCTATTATCAATAAAAGTTGGTACATTTAAACCAACTACTTTATTTATTAAATTAGATATTTCTAAAGTTGCTCTTATTTTCTCAGATAAACTTAACATGTTATATTCTTTACCATCATATAAAATCTTATAGTCATCTTTTAATTCTCCTGTAGCAATATCAATTTTTGAAAAAATAAGTTCAACTCTGTCTAAGTATTTACTTACACTTTCAATTTGTTTTTTTATAATTAAATTATTTAAACTTGTTGCTGTAGATATTTGATTTTTTAAGATACTCTGCGTTCTATCATTTTCTTCAAGAGCATTATCTATTAGTTCAATATCTGAATTTGCTTTTTTTACTGCATCTTGCTTAGCGATAATTTCAAAATTATATTTTTGTATATCTTCTTTCTCTAATTTTAATCTTGAAATTTTTTCTTGTAATATGCTTAGTATTTCTTCTTTTTGAGAATTAGGATTAAGTTTATTGCATTTAATATCTAAAATACTTCTTTGTACTTGAAGACTTTTTAATTCTATT
Organism: uncultured Clostridia bacterium; assembly: GCA_947588885.1. Lineage (GTDB taxonomy): Bacteria > Bacillota > Clostridia > TANB77 > CAG-508 > UMGS1994. The sequence continues at coordinate 35,857 of CANQAH010000002.1, read as the reverse complement.
TCTCTTTGTTTTCCTTCTTTTATAACTTCATTCAACAAATTATTTTGTATGTTTTTAATCTCGTTAAGCTTATTATGATCAACAATTTTATTACTACAAACAGGACAAATTGAATTATTTTGTTCTATACTTTTAATAACACTTTGCATTTCTTTATATTTATTTCTTAATTTATTTAATAATTTAGATTGATTCTCTATACTCTTATCTATCTCTTCTAACTTTGTTTTCATTTCTCTTTTAGTATCTCCAGAAACAGATTTAAGTGTTAATTCATACTCCCTTTCTAATGAATCAAGTATTTTTTCATGCTGAAAAAACTTTTCAGTAGGTATATATGAATTCGCAATAGAATTTGCATATTCTTTTCTTCCTTCATAGTTATTTTTTTCTTTTTCAAGTTCTTTTAAGTCATCTCTTGCATTTTTAATAAAGTCATTCAAATTAATTCTTGGTTCAACTAGAATTTCTCTTTCACTTTGAGATAATAAGTTAAATGCATCCCTATAATCAATTATTGGTAGAACGCTTCTTAACAGTTCCCTTTGTTCTCTAGGCTCTAAACTACTAAAATAATATGGATTAAATATAGAAAGAAATATTTTCTTATTATAGTAATAATTAGAAAGAATTTCCGCATTTGCTTTTCTTCCATCTAATACAACTATATTTTCTTTTCCTTTACTTCTAATTATTATATGTTCTTTCTTTTCATTATCCAGAAACTTTAATTCACAGCATGCCGTATTAGAATTCTTATTTATTATATTAATCGTCTTATCATTTCCAAATAAATTTGTTCCTAATAAACACCAAGTAATAGCTTCTCCAATACTCGTTTTACCCTGATAGTTTTCACCTTCAATAATTGTTTTATTTTCATTAAATTCTATATAAAATTCTTTCTCAAAGCCTTTAAATCCTCTAATTTTTAAACTTTTAATTATCATCTGATATTTCCTCCAAATTAAATTTTAGATAATATATTGGTTATTTTCGCATAAAGCTTCTTGCTCAATATCTTTTATATCTTTGCCTATATTAATAAACTTACATTGTATTCCTGCTAATTTATAACTCTTTAATATTTGTTCAATTAGGTTAACGTCTTTATAATTTAAATACCATTCAATATTGTTCCAACCAAAAATCACATATTTTATATTATCTTCTGCAGTAAATTGCTTTACCAAATCACATACATTCCATATGTTACTTTTAATTTTTAACAATTCAGATTTAATTTTCTTCATTTCTTTTTTGGGTACACAAATCCTTACATTACTCAAATAACTCACTTTTAGATACCTCCATTACACTTTTTGTAAATCTTTTTCATCAAACCATTCCTCACTTCCATCTTCAAACTTAATGCAATAATCTTTATAATAATAATCTTTTTCTACTATTTTCCCTTTTTTACAAATATAATCTTCCGTAATTTTTCCAACTCCACAACATAATACTAATTCACCATTTTTAAATTTATTAAACATTACTTTAAACCTCTGAAACTTTTAGTAGAAAAAAATTTATTTTTAGTCCTTACTATTATTATTTTTTTAAATTTGCAACAAGCTTTTGAAAAACTCAAATTTACTTTTGAAATAATGGAAGTTATAATTTTTAACATAAGATGAAATAGTGTAAATATTAAGAATATTAAAATAAGCACAATTTTTTTTAGTAATTTTAACATTTTCAATCCGCCTTTCTTTGACATAAAAAAACAGTATAACTCTTCTAATTTATACTGCTTTTTTTATCACTGAAATTTCTTTATACTCTTTCAGTATTCTATTATTATTTTTTTCATAAATATTTAGTGGAATAATAGTACTTGCTAATTCCCAATTTGAAATTTCTTCTTGAATATCTGGATGTAGCAATAATTCTATAATTTCATCATTCATATTACAGAATATAGCTTTTTTTACTATATTTTCACCTATAGTAATTTCCTTAATTTCTTGAAGGATTATACATTTTTCATATTCATCTACATCTATATCACTATTTAAATTTGCACGTTCAGATGCATTATTCTCATTGTATAATTCTTTTTCTGTTATACCCTTTTTTTGTTTCTTCCTATTATCTTTAACATTATTTGAAATTAATTCTCTATTTTCATTATCACCTTTTTCTGCGTTAATTTTTGAAATTTTTTCTGATTTGTTCTTATCTCCTAAATCATTTTTATCAGTATCCTCTATCATTTTTAAACTTACAGTTACATATTTTTTTACTCTTCCATCCACAATTGATTTTCTTTCTTCAGTTGCCATTCTAAATTTTTTTTGCCTAATATCAATTCCCATACACTTCACAAATTTTAAAATAGTAATGAAGTTTCGTATAGTGTTGTAACTTTGGGTCTGAAATCTCCATAAACCACCTATATTTAAATCCTCGATGATAAAATATAATCTTCCAGTTAATTTACATGCATTTCCTCTGTATTTACACTCTTTTGAGCAATCACATTTCATCCATTCTTTTTCAGCTCTGCAACTAGCTTTTTCGCCATCGCCTTTACATAAAAGTCCTGAATTTCCATATCTGACATAGCTTACTTCTAAAGGATTATCTGATAAAAATTTAATATTTAGTTCTTTTGCTTTTTCATATTTACTATTAAATTGTGTCACAACAGATTTAATAGTATGACTATCTTCATGTACTGTAAAATAATTTAATTTTTGTGGAATATTTTTTTCATCTTTTTTTCCAATACGTAGGCTACCTGCAATTGGAAATTCAAATTTCGTATCTAAATCTTTGACCATTTTCATTTTTCCTCCTACAACTTTTTTAATAAATTTTAAACTTATTTGCACCTCCATTCTTTTTTATTATAAATAAGACAAAAAAGTAATGAGCATAATTGGGGGCATATACTCATTATCTATTTTTATCTTATTAGATTTTAAGTATAAAAGTATTTTCTTTTACACTTACTCACACATTTTCTGCACTAATGCAGTTTGTACAGACATTACATCTGTTTATCTTAAAGAATATAAATCATTTTTTTGATTTTATCTTTAAGTAGTATTGATATACCTTTTAAATTATATAACAATACTAATATTGTATTTATAGTATTACATATTTTTTTCTTATTCAATATTTGTGAAAAATTCACAGCAAATACAGATATTTTACTGCAAATACTTAAAGTAAATTTCTGCTATATTATAAATATATAATCACATAATTTGTATCTTATGTATCTTTTATATAATATATATTTTTTTTCCTTTATAATTATAAAAGTATGTTTTAATACTAAATGATTACAATAAGTATGCACTATCAATTTGCATATTTTTGTAATATGAAGATTAGGAATTCATAACACAACAAATTCAATCAACAGGAGGACGACTATGAAAAAAATTACTAAATCAATAGTATCACTTATGTTTGTTATGTGTGCCATTTTAGGTACAGTAATATCTTCACCTGCAGTTGCTCATGCAGCCGATACATCAATTTCAGCGCGGTCAACAGTAGCACAGACTGTAATGTTAGGACCATCGTCAAGCATATATGCATCAGCCGGCAGTATCGGTCAAAACGAAAAAATTACCATTCTTGGTAAAGTCAAAAATATGGATTGGTATCATATTCAGTATACAGTTTCCAGTTCTGGCAACTTTAAAACTGGGTATGTTCCCACATCCAAGGTGACCGGTATAACAGGTGGTACACCTCAAGATGAAATCTATAATGGCGGTCAGCGGGTAGCCAACAGTACTACAACTGTTTACAGCTGTGATAACATCGGGAGAAGCGTCAAAATTGGAACAATTTATGCCAATGAAGGTCTTACAGAGCTGTACGGTTATTCCATTTTAAGTACCAAAGTTTCATATGTTGAATTTGCAACACCTAGTGGTACTAAAAGAGGATATGCTTTTAATCCAAACTTCAGCAATTCAATGGATGCTTCTGTTTCTTCAGTAGCACGGGTTAAAAACAATGCCACTTTGTATTATGGAATGAGTACATCTTCTTATAATGCTGCTGGCTCTGTTTATGCAGGAGAATTCGTAACTGTACTAGCCAAAAATGGAGACTGGGTATATGTAGAGTATAATACATCAGCAGGTAAAAGAAAAAGAGGATATTTCTCTGTTGGTCAATTAGATCTGCATCGTCCTGGTCTTACATACAGAGACATTTACAGTTATGATTATAATCCGCATGAAAGCACTGCAATGGCGAATCTCATTATTTATTCGGGTCCATCAACACAATATGCTAATCTGTTAACTATGCCTAATGGTTCCTGCTACTATTTATACCATTCCATTGGAAATTGGCACTACATTGAATATAAAGTCAATGGTAAGCGTACAAGTGGCTGGATATATTGCCAGTACTAAAGCAACTTTGCTATTCCATCGGAAATGAGTACCACATTGAATATAAAGTCAATGATAAGCGTACAAGTGGTTGGATATATTGCTTGTTCTAAGGCAAATATGCCATTCCATCGGAAATAAGTACCACATTGAACATAAAATCAATGGTAGGCGTACAAGTAGTCGGATATATTGTCAGTTCTAAAGCAAATAATTCCTAATCTTCAAGAGGCGTTTCATCTTCTGAAACGCCTCTCTTCTATTTTGTATATAATTCTAGTTTTTCATTAGTTTCACTATTAATAAAAGTATATTTATGACCTTCGTCTATATCTGATTTTTCAAAAGAATTATATTCATAATAATTGTACTTCTGATAATGTGGTTCTATTCTTGTTCTATCTCTACACACAATATATTTACCAAGAGAATCTATATATTTGATATCCATAATTTCCATTCCAGTGGCTTCATCTATAATAACAATTCTTATTTCTGAATTTATACTATTAGATGTTTTTGATATAAATTCATTAAATTGTTCTATGTTATAACACTTATTATTTTCAATAATAACACAATTGTCACTCATTGCTTCTGAAATAGAATACTCATATGGAAGATCTTTAATATTTATGTAATTAGTTAAGTATTCTTTTGTTTCTATTGTTTTAAACACTTCTATTTCTTTAGAATCTAATTCTTTGTCAATAATTATAGAAATCCCATTATTTTCTTCATTAAATTCTTCTGCGTTAGTTACTTTTTTTAATCCAACATATAATGTATCGTCTTGTGTATAAACTTCACCTAAAGTTAATCTCGACATAGAAATATTTTCAGTTGCAGTAATAATCATAAAATTATTATCAAAACTATCCTCTGTCATTTCAAGAATATCGGGCCATATTTTTTTATATTCTTTATATTCGTTGTAATCAGATATTTTTTTATAATATATTCCGTTCATATAATCCATATAATCATTATAAGAAATTGAATTCTGTGCATTAAATAATTTAAAATTATATTTCACAGTATTTAATTCCTGTTTATTTTGTAAAGAAAATTTAAACTTAATAAAATACATTATTAAAATAAATATTAACCCCACAGTAAATATTAATAAAAATTTGATACTTTTTTTCAATAAAATCAACTCCTTCTATATTTTAGATATACTATTTATATAAATTGGTTGCAATTAAAATTACATTTATAATACTTTATTATCTGATTTTTTTATTTCACATTTATTTGAAACTAAATTTTCTCTTTATATAGTTAGGTTATTAAGTTTTATTTCAATATAATATTATATTTTTTCGTAAAGAATTTTCAATTTTAGAAATAAAAAATTATAGTATTAGGATCTTACTCTAAATGTAAGATATCAAAATCATTTTTTCTTTTCCTAGTATCTATAACTTCATCATGACTTTTAAATTAAATTTAAATATAATTAATCTTCTATATCAACATATAAACTAAAATCTAAATTTTAGTTTATTATTTTTATAATAATAAGAACAACGACAGTAATAAGACATCATACTATAATTTCAAACAAAACAAAAACCTTCTAAAAATAGAAGGTTTTTGTTTTTAATTAAATATATTAACTAAAAATTCTTCATAAAATTCCTTTGATGTTATATCAGTATTATTATTTTCTAATAACAAGCTAGAATTTAAAATTGCAATATCAATTTTTTCGTTGTAACTAAACTTTTGAACATAATTTGTTCTTTCAATCATAAAATCTAAAATTGCACCATTATCTAGTATTCCCTTATATGAATCACTTATATGAATTACTATACATTTTTGATCAGAACTAATATAATTATTGATTTTTTCTGTAATATCATCCTGTATTGGTGTATCCTTTATTTTCACTAAATATCCATTTGAATCTATATCATAATATCCTTCACCAAAAACATTGTATAGTATATTCTTAAACAATTCTGTCGAACTTTTAGATATATATATACCTGTTGCCAAATTGGCTCTTTCAATTATTTTGTTCGTATTATCAACATTATCTTCTGTAATTAATATCTCATTATCATAATTCAAAATATCTGCTAATATTAGACTGTTATTATGATTATCTAAATTTTCTTTTTCCGTATTTACTATATCATTTTTTTTATTATTCTTTGGTACAGTAATAACTATAAATATAATTACAATAATAACCCCAATTAAAATAATATTTTTTTTCATAAAACGCCCTCTTAATTATCATTTTAACTTTATCAATTCCAAATTATAAAATATCATTTCATTAATTATTCCATCAATAAAATAATTTATAAATATAAAAAACATAAATAATAGTAACATACTTAAAACAATTCCTATTAAAATAAATATTTTACTTATCATTTTTTTTATTCTTAAATTTATTTTTTCTTTCTGATATAAAAAAGTATAAATTTCTTTTAATATATATATAATACAATTTATTAAATTAAAAAATATAATATACCCAACAGCTACATGAGTAATTATTAAAATAAGTGGTCCTTTAAAAAAATTTCTTAATAATAAAATCAATAATATAAATATAAAATTTAAAACAAATAATATAATTTGAATCTTGGATATATATTTTTTCATATTTTTAAATGCCTCTAAAATTAATAAATTACTATATTACTATTATCCTTCAAAAATAATATATAATCATTGACAATTTCTTCTCTTAAAGTTATTAACTCATTAAGCTCTACTTCTTGGTTAATCCATTTCTTATTAAGTTCATTATATTTTTTACATTTATCATTTATAATGTCACTATCTGTATTAAAAGTTCCGTTTTCTAATTTCTTCTATAATTTTTCCTTTATACTCTACTACTAAATCACACTTTTCAAGTTCTTTTTTTATAGTATTAATGTACTTTTCTGTATCCGAAATGCCAATTTTCTCCAATTCTGATTTATTATTTTTATACTCTTCTATTAAATTTTCTATATATTTTTGCTCTTCTTTAGTAATTTCTAAATTGTTTTTTTCTGCGTCTTGAAGTATTATTTCATTTAATATAAATTCATCAAAAGATTGTTCATCTTTTACATGATGATAAAATTTATAAAAATCATAGTCACTTTGAAAAATATCTTTATTATTTATAGTAGCAATTTTTTTATTATTATCTTCCATATTATCATATATTTTTTTAAATTTAAGCTCAATAGATTCATCAATACCTGGTACGCTATTCTCTGTTAAATCTTCATTAATCACACTTTGCTCATTTGAATTAATAGAGGCAAAATTTTTTGAACAAAGAATATAAAATGTAATTAATACTATAACCACAAAGAATACTAATACTATTATTTTTTTATAAGATTTCATACTTTATTTCTCCTATAAAATTTTTATTTTAGCTTGAGAAAATGATTGTCCCTCTGTCCATTCCACAGATAATATATATATTCCAGTAGCTTCAAAATTTTTACATATACCTGCATAATGTAAAGCTCTCAATTCTTTTTCTTCAATATATGAATCTGGCAATCCTGGCCAAGCAATAACATCTCCTGATGAATTATCCCAATCGTAATAATCTCTAAAGTTAATATACAATTTCATTGAATATTGATTACTATTTAAAGCTTTTGTTGTCACCGCATGAGTTCCTAAGTAGAAACGATGAGCACCTAAGTACCAATCTGATTTATTAAAATCTGTTAAATCTTTTTCAACTACACATCCCATTTCAGTTTCAAGAGAAAATTCAGTAAAATTCAAGTCACCATCTATAAAATTTTCACTCGTTTTCATAGCTTGAGATATAAATGGTTCATATATTTTTTCCTTTACGACAGGAATTTCAAATAGTGTATCAAGGAAATATACCATATCCGCACCTTCACCAGTACAATAATTGGCTAATGCAGCAGATGCTAATGGAAACAAACCTGAAAAATCTTTCGATAATTGTTCTATTGAATTTTTGGTATTATACAAATCATCATGTCTAGCATTTTTTTCCGAAGTACTCATAGAGTCAAAATTAGCATCTTCTCTATCTTTTTCGTCTGAATACGCATCTTTAATATTAGGACTAATTTGGCCAAAAACATAATTATTACTATCTACAACTAATTGTTTGTTATCTATATAATAATTTGCAATCTTCATATATGCATTATAACGAGAATCACGAATTATTTTCCCATCATTATCTGTAAAAAATGTCATACTAGCAAGAGTCTCAGGATTTAATTCTCCATTTACAGTTATACCATTCTGTTTTTGATATTCTTCAATAGCATCCAAAAGTTCATTATCAAATTTATTATCTATAGCTCCTTCAAAGTTTAAATTATTGAACCTTAAATATGCTTTAATAACTTTAAAATCATCATTCACTGTATTATATTCATATCCAAAAGTACTGTCAACTTTAACTAAAAAGTTAGTAGCTATATACCCTTGGGTTCCATTATCAAGAATAACTTTATCCCACGTGTAGCCATTAGCTGTTGCCACACCTTTTCTAACTCTTGTTAATACTGTCCCATTTGACACAGTTGCAACTACTGCCGAAGACGTAGTTGGAGCACTTCTAATATTACAATTGCCCGTAGATTTTACTTTTACAGTTTCATTTACTTTTTCCCCTGATTCAATACCATTCATATTATTTGTCAAATTAGTTATTGCTCTAGTAACTTTGCCTGAATAATCATTTGAAATAATATAGCTAGAAGATGATGGCATTGGAAGTTCTACTAAACAAGATTTATAACCTTGACTTTTTCCCCATGTTTCTAAATAACCAGATCCATATGAATTTCTATGAGAATTATTAAATTGCTGATTAAAATAAGATGCAACATCTGAATCCCCATATGTGATATTTAACCAACCATGTATATCCAGTAATACAGTTGTTGCATTTATACTATGGTTACTTTCTAAAAATTTCTTTAAATATAATGCTTCTGTTGCTTCTAAAGGAGATTCACCAGTATAGTTTCTATTAGATGTATTTTTGACAAAACTTGCTGGCCAACACCTATTCATATCAATCTTAGTTGTAATTGTACATCTTCCTGGTCCATTATTCGTATACCCTGATGTAATCCCATCTGGATTTGCATAAGGAATTACATACAACGTCCAATCATTTGAAATTCCAGTATTAGATAATGTTTTCATCATACGATCAGCAATATTAACTAATTCTATTCCGTCTGATGCCCAAGCATCTTCCCAACCATGCTGTTCAAATACTGCAAAAACAACATTTGGACCATTTCCTATTTTATAATATCTTAAATCTTTACCTAATCCACTTGTTCCATATACACCAGATGTAAAATTAGAATAAGTAGGTATATCAGGTATAATTGGTGATGTAGTATCAACTAGAGAAGAATTATCAACATACCCTCTTTTAGCTCCATTTGATGTGCTATATTCTACATATCTAAATCCATTTTCAATTGTAAAAGCAGTAATTACTTCTTGATCAAATATAGAACCTATATTAGCATAATTTGAATTTGGACCACCATATACTGTAAGCTTTTTAGTTGCTTTCATTAGACCATATCTTATTGGGAAATCTGCATATCCACCCGTTGGATAATTACAATTGCTTAGTTTATTATAATCCATAAAACCTCTTTTTCTTCCGTTTGCAGTATTATATTCTACTAATACCCATGCTCCTTCTTTAGCTAAAATTGATACATATTCATTATAGTATGCACCACCAAGTTTTACGAAACTTTGATCCGGTCCAGAATATGCTGAACTAGTAGTTTTTACTCTTGCAACACTTGTACGATAAGAAGGTGCAACTAATTGATCAGTATACATATATCCTCTTTTCGTTCCAGTAGCAGTGCTAAATTCCACAAAAGCACAATCATATGATTTACTTCCATCTGAATATCCATAACTATATATTAAAGTTACTCCTTCACCTTCAAAAATACTACCCACTTGTGTAGAAATATCGAAATCGTCGCAGCTTTGAACAGCAATGCCATGTGTTGTATATCTTTGACCACCAGTCAATTGCTCTTCATGTACATAATAGTCATTACTAACTGTACTCACAGGTACAAAACCTGATTTTTGATTAGATGAACCTGTAACTAAATATTGAATATGATACCAACCTGCAGATTGTCCTAATAGATAAACTTTTTCACCTTTACTAACACTTCCTACTTTAGCATAATTTGAACTATCAGGTCCAAAATATACATTTTCTGCAGAAGACATATAACCAGGCTTAGAAGTATCTGAAATTAGTGCTATTCCATCATTAGTATTCATTAATAACTCTCCATTTAAGACCTTACTTTCTATGTTTTGCAATGATTTCACGAAATAATCAGACAAAGCTAAATCAAACTTATTATTTAAGTAATATTTACTATTTAATAAAACTATCCTTTTATCATTATTTTCAAAAGTAAGTTTATAATTACCATTATCAATTTGTGTCGTTATTAATTCTTCATTTTGTAATATTGGGTATGAATCAGTAATTTGAATTGCAACAAATTTTTTTAAGTTTAATATATTTTTAATTTCAATATCTACTTCTGTTTCCTCTGGCTCTAAAAAATCTAATTCCGGATTATTTTTCATAATGTTATCACATACTAAAAATCCTTCGCTATCAACTGAATACGTATATATAGTATGTCTATTTAAAAATTTCAAAAAATTTTCTCTTGAATCTTTTGATATCCAAATTCCATCATTTCTAGTTATTTCATCTTGTATGATTTCATTTACATTGTCGTAACATAAATTTTTTGTAATCATACCAGCAAGGACACTTTTAAAAATATCCTCTGAAACTCTATCATCAAAGATATTTTTCTTTGTAATCTCTTCATTTTTTTCTGTCACATTTTCATTAACATTCTCTTTTACATTCTCCTCTGTTACATTTTCTTGTTCAACTTCCTTTTCTTCCGTTTTATGCACTATATCTTGTTCATTTTCTTCATTCTCAAGTTTATCTTGTTTTTCAATAAAATCTTTAAAATCCTCATCATCATTAAAAATAGACTCTAAAAGATTATTTGCTAAAGTTATATTAGAATCTAATTTATTTTCAGTATTATAAATTTTTGCATTTAGTACTATAATATCAGATATATTTGAATTATTATTTTCATTTTTAAATTGTAATGCATATTCATCATCTTCAATAATCATATCCAAAATTTCATTATCATAAGTATTTAAATATTTATACGTTTCTTCAATGCCAAGTACTGTAACACTTTCTTGATTATCAATTAATTCTTTTATCTTTTCTGTATAATAAAGATATTCTGCAGATTGATTTTCTTCATTTTTAGGATTGTTTTCATCAATTTCTAGAAAGCCGTTATCTTTTATAATATAATTATCATTGCTAATTGCATTTAATAAATTAATAATATAGCTTCTAGAATTTTCAGAAACCCATAATCCATTCTGCGAAAAAGTATTGTTAGAAATTATTTCATTTACATCTAAGTATGTAAATGACTTGTCTTTGGGGACTAATATTCCAGCAAGTAATACTTCAAAATAACTTATTTCGTTCAAATCATCATTCATGCTATTTTGAACTATATTACTATTATCTGAACTATTTTCAGTTATATCATTAGATGCTATGGTATTTTCTAGATTATCAGATAAATCTAGTTCGTTGTATACTGCATTTACTACTGGCATAATATTACTTAGTAGTATTATTAAAACTAGTAAACATACAACAATTTTTAGTCTAATTTTTTTCATAACTTCCCTCCTTTATTTTTTTATATGAATAAGTTATCATGTATTTCTTGCAAAGTATAAAATGATACAAAAGATACAAAAATTTTGTAATAAATTGTCCAAAACTATTTTTTATTGTATATATTTGCAACCTTTTTTGAATAATCTTACATCTAATATATAAACACAAATGTTTTAAAGGGAAAAAATTATGATAAATGTTTTAGGTGTATTAAAAAAAAATACTTTAAGAAATCTCAAGAATAATAAAAATATAAAAAATACTATAAAATTAGTTAAAATTGTATCTAGTCAAAATGAAATGTTAAAAATTCTTGATAAAACAAAAATTGATATCATTATAATTGAACATGAAATTTTTAAAGAATTATATATTGATTATGAGTTACTTAAAAACTTAAAAATTAATTCCAATCTTCCCTATATAATTATTTTAACTGAAAATCTTTTATTAAATAACACTACGTTCTCTTATAAATTTAAATATTGTTTGAAAAAAAATTTAGTTTTGGAAATAAAAAAAATAATATTGAAATACAATCTATAATATTATTTCATCAAAAAATCCCTTCTAAATAATTCAGAAGGGATTTCATCTATTTATTTTCTTTAATGATTCTCAATAGAGAACAATATATTTTTCTTTTTTTATCGTTAATTTCATATAATCTCACTATTACAGAATCATTTAAATTAGGACTACATTTCATCCATATTGGAATAGTAGCAACTGCATATATTCCTTGCCTTAACTTTATATATAATCCATTAGGAGCATATCCTGTAATTTTGCCAACATATTCTCCACCTTCTGTATAATAGATTCTTATATCAGCATATGGATCTTTCATTAATGCTTTTACAGAAACTTTTAAATCTAAAGCATCTTTATTTATTTCTAATACTTTTACTTTTATAATGTCTCCTACTGAATAAAATTCATTTGCATCTTGTATATAGCCATAATTCAGCTCATCTACCCTTAAATTTAAATCACTACCCAAACAATTAATTTTAATATGCTTTATTCCTACAGAAATTACTGTGGCTTCTACAATATCACCTACAATATATTTATTAAATTCTATTTTCTGTTTTATTTTCATAGCTTTTATTCTTGATGCCACAGCACATTTCCTTAATTCATCAATTTCTAATACTATAAAATCAATTTTAGCACCTAACATATTTCTTAAATATTTTCTTTCTTGCTTAATATTCATTTCATGTATAGGAATAATAATTTTTATATTTTGATAATAAATAATTGCACAATCAACTTTCTTTTTACCATCTTGTTCTACTTCTAAAGCAGTTATTGTACCTGATAATATTTTTAAATTTTCCATTGATGAATACAAATTTTGCATTACAAAATTGTTATTATCATTCATTACTTTCCTCCTTCCTCCACTCAGGAATATAATTGTCTTCTAGTATTTTTATTTTTTCTGCTGATTTATGTTTTAAATAATCATATTTCTTACAAATCAATGGTTTTTGGCTTCTTAAAATAACTATCTCTTGATTATTATCTAATTGTATTATTTCATCTGGATTAATTAGATTTCTTTTAGTTGTACCTATACTGTTCATTCCATAAGTAAAATTGCCATCAAAACCACTTTCTTTTTTTATAGTATTGGTTTCAACTGTTGATGTTCCAAGTAATTTTGAAACATATTCCGCAGTTAACATTTCACTACATCCTAAACAAATTTTGGTATCACAGTTTCCAAGTATTTCTTGGTCTACATTATTACAATATCTATTTTTTAGCTGCGCAATGCTTTGAAAAATAATGCTTGTATTTAATCCTCTACTTCTCATAGTAGATAATTTTTTTTCAAAATCTGGTATTTTCCCTATATTAGGAAACTCATCTAATAAAAAATATGTTTCAATATCAAGTTTCCCTGAAGTATTATTATCTGCCATCCTTATTAGTTTAATAAAAAGAAAAGAAAAAAATAAACTAGAAATAAAATCAAATGTGCTATCCATATCAGAAGTTACACAAAAATATGCACATTTTTCTTTTCCTGGCATCTTTAAATCAATATCATTTTTATCAGTAATTTTTCTTAACTTTTTGGTTTGAAATATTTGTAATCTTGTTGCAAGGCCGGTAACTACACTTTGCTTAACTACATCAGTAGACTGAGCATATATATTATAACTCATCTTTCCAGGTCCTCGTATATTAACAAAATACCTATCAATTGATTTAATATCGCCTGTGGATAAAGTATTATATATTTTGGATATAGATCTATCTTCTTTGTTTTTAAGTAATTCAATTTGTCCCAAGATAAGAGCTTTTAAAAGATTCTGCGCAGTTCTAGACCAAAATTCATCTTGTCCTTTACTTTTATCAAGTTGAGTATTCTCTATTACTATTTCTGAGAAAATTTGTGCATCGATTTCATTCTCAATCACGGATAACGGATTCCACCTATCAGACTTATCCATTTCAACAAGATTTAATAATTTTACAATATATCCTTGATTTTTTAAAAATATATAACTTTTTTTATAAAGTTCTCCCTTTGGATCTGTAAGTATCATAGACTTGTTATGAATTGCTAAATTTAAAATATTAGGTAGTACATATCCTCTAGATTTTTTACTTCCGACTTGCTCCAAATACGGCAACATTCTTATTCAACCAAGTTTCTTCTGGAAGTGTTATAACTTGATTATCTATTTCACCCAAAATTAAACCATTCCCTGTTCCTACTTCTAAACAATTAGTTAGTTCATTTTTTTCCATCCACTCTGCAGTTCCAAAAGTTCCATCATTTCTTTTAAATTTTATTCCTTTATATTCAATTTTAGCTTTTTTGATTGTATATATTATATTGAATGAAAATAAAAATAAAATAAAAGTATTTACTAGCCAAATTTGAAAAATTTTTTTATTCAAAAAACAAGTCATATAAATATCTACTATATTTTCAATATTATAATTTATAATCTTCTCTTCAAAACAAATTGCAATTTCATTTTCACACCAACAAGCCAAAGGAATAATTAATAATATTGATAATACTAAAAATAATATTATCAATATTATTTTCTTTTTATATTTCATCTAATCTCCTCTATTTTTCTGAAACTACATAAATACTTTGATTCCTTATTTAATAAAGATTTAATCTTTTCAAAGTTCTCTTCGTAAGTCCATATTTCTACTGGTTCTTCAGTTAAACCAAGTACGTAAAAATTATTTATTGCAGCTATTCTATGAGTATCAATATATGGCATATATATAATGTTCGTATTCATATATTTATAATCAGCAATGTTTATACTAGAAAAAGTCACTATTCTTCCTAATTCATTTTCTATTATTTTTTTTATGTCTAAATTATTAAATTTTCCAATGGAATTTATCCTCTTTTTATGTATCAAAACACATGACATTTTATTTGAAAATATAAATTGATTTTTGTTATCTATAACGTTCAAATCATCAACAAAAATCATTACATTTTGATAAGATAAATCTTTATTTATATCAAATTGTAACTGTCTAATATACCTCGAATCATTTTTTGCATAATACATTAGATATTTTTCATTTCTCAAGGTCAATTCCCCTATAAAACGCCTAGACCAATCTGTATAATTATTTCCTTTCATCTCCCAACTCAATTTATATTGTATTCTTCTTTTTTCAAGTTCTATTCCTAATTTACTTATAAATGATAATCTTTCAATATATTTTTTATTCCTGCATGGTATTTCACATCTTATATTTCGTGATTCTAAATATCTAATACTCGCCGGATTCAATTTTATATATGTTCTATAATATCTTGTTATGTAATTAGCTTTTTTCAATTCTTGCAATCTTTTTTGATAATAACTGCTACCATAAAAATAAATTGCATCATTGGAATTCATCAGCTTAAATCTTGCTAAAAATTTTAAAAGTTTAATATCATTTTCATTTAATTTAATTAATTTTAAATTCATTTAAATCTTCACTCCTTTCAAAAAAAAAATATTTAATAATAGTTGCAATAATTTAATATCCATTTTCTTTGTTAAAGCCATTTGTTACACAAATAACTTTAACTATGTACAATTTTTAATTTACCATTTTTAAAATTTATTTTTCTTCTAACAATCAACATAAAATTATAGTATCCATTAATTTTTTTAATTTTTTTGAGCAAATAGATATAAAATTTAGTTATTTTTCAACCTGTTTTTTTATCCATTTAGAAAATTTTTTAGCATCAAAAATTGTAACAATAGTATGCGGTGTTTTATCATAATTTCCTTTTACACAATAAAACATTTTGTTTATAGAGTCATCCTCTATAACTTTTGAAATTACTAATCCATCTATAATTGGTTTTACAGTTTTATTATCTATATCCCAATTTTCTTTCTTCTTATTATCAAATACTTCAATATAAATACATACTTGTTTATTCTTAAATAAATTTTTATATTTCTTAGTAACATTAGCTACATTCAACAAAATATTTTTATACGTATAATTACCAATATTCTTATATTTTGGTAATACTTCAGGAATATATATTTTAAAAGTCTTGTGATAGTCAACTTGATAGTCAGTATTTATACTTTCAATAAATACATTTACATTTCCTGAATTTAATATTCTTACTTCGTCTAAAATATTAAATCTATGCTTTTCCAAAGAATATAAAAAATTGCTTATATTTTTTTCATTTACAATATTTTTGTTATTGATTAAAAAATCTATTTGTTTCCTTAAATCATATAGTTCTTCTTCAAATTTATTTGTAAGCATATTATTCCTCCATATAATAAAAATAAAGGCATAAAGTTTATAGCTCTATGCCTTTTGTTAAAACTAATATATACGTTCATTGAGATATTGCATTTCAATTTTTTGTAATATCTCTTTTCTTAATTCATCTTTACATGGAAAAGCAATATCAAAATCTCTTCCTTTTTTACTTCTTTTAGAAGGAAAGACTATAAATTTTCCTTTTCTTCCCTCATATAATCTAATTCCTGTTATTATTATGCTATCGCTAATTGTTACTGTAGCATAGGCTAATATTTTATTGTTTTCAACAATATCCAATTTTATATCTGTAATCTCTAACATATATTATTCCTCCATCTTTCTAATTTTTTTTGTAATTATAATTGTACAAGTAAAAATAAATGATATAACTGATAAAAATATACCATTTATATTATAATCAATACCTGTTTTAGGTAACTCTGGTTCTATTGGTTTGTCTTTAAAAATTAAGTTAACTACTTGTTTATCCTCTTCTATAAATACAATCTGTGGCTTAGAATCTAATAAATATCCATTTGGAGAACCATACTCATATACCGTATATTCTCCATATTGTAAATTTTCTATTAAAATTGTTCCATCTTCTCCTGTTTCATAAATGCCAACAGTTTCGCCAATACTATTAAGAACAACAAATTTTGCTCCAACTAAAGGTGTTCCATCAGCTATATCTAAAACTTGATTATTTCCATCTGAAACTTTTAGAATCTTAATCGAACCCTTTTTTAATTTATTTTCAAAAATTATAGATTTAATTTCATTTTCCTCTAAAACAACGCTAACTGTTTCTTTAGATAAAACATATTCTTTTTTTGTTTCTTTTTCTCTTATTGTATATTCATTATCTATTGGCAATCCCTTAGTTACTGCTTTACCTTCATGATTAGTAATAACTGTATCTACAACATTTCCATCTTTATCTATTATCTCAAAAGTTACTCCCTCTAATCTAACTTCATTATTTTCATCATCAACTTTTATTACTTCTATTTTTCCTTTCTTCTTTTCATTTTCAAAAATTATAGATTTAATTTCATTTTCTTTTAATTCAACCTTTTGAATCTCATCACTTAAGTTATAGTTTTTATCTGTAATTGTTTCCTTGATTGTATATTCTTGGTTTATAGGTAATCTTTTAGATATTGCCTCTCCATTACTATCTGTTACTAATATATCAACAATATTATGGTTTTCATCATATATTTCAAATGTTACTCCTCCTATTTTAATTTCATTATTATCTTTATCAACCTTTATTACTTTAACTTGACCTTTTTTTACTTCATTTTCAATTTCAATTTGCATAGTTTTATTTTCTTCTAAAACTACTTCTATAATTTCATTATTTAAAACATAATCTTTTTGTGTTTCACATTCTCTTAAATATAATTTTTCAAAATCCCTAACTGCATATTTTGAAGTTGTTGCCTCTCCATTGACATCAGTTACTATTGTTTCTAGTATATTTCCTTTATTATCTAATACTTCAAATTTTACACCTTCAAGTTTAATCTTATTATCATCCTTGTCGACTTTTATTACTTTAACTTGTGATTTTTTTAATTCATTTTCTATCATAGTATCTTTAGTTTCATTCCATTCAACAACAACATCTACATCATCTACTAAGTTATACCATTTATTCGTTTTAACTTCATGCAATTTGTAGTTTCCTGTTCTAAGATTCTCGATGTATATTTCTCCATTTTGATCCGTTATATATTTTCCTATTACTTTTTTAAATTCCTCACTATATAATTCAAATTCAATACCACCAAGTGTTATTTTATTATTATCTTTATCAATTTTATAGATTTTCAAATTTCCCTTTTTGTGTTCATTTTGTATATTTTCAGTTGAAGTCTTGTTAAACTGAATAGATACTTCAGATTCTATAGAATCTAATACGTAATTTTTGTTTGTAAACAATTCTTTTAAAATATAATTTCCTTGAAACAAATTATCGAAAGTTGCTACTCCTTTACTATCAGTAACACTCCTTGCAACTTCTGTCCCATTTAATTTATATAATCCAAAAGTCACACCTTCTATTGGTTCATTAGTATAGTCGTCTGTTTTATTAACAATTAATTTAGCTGTATTAGTTTTGACATTTAAATTTATTACAATATTTTCATCTCCATATGGATCACTTGTTAGAACATAATCTTGTGTTTGTGAATTACCACTTTCACCATAAAGAATTGGATATGTTTTGGATTTTGCAGTTATTGAAATATCTACATCAATATTTTTATCTAATTCAGTTTTAGGAATATAAACTCTGAAATTCTCACCACTACTAAAAGATTTTTGAGCAATTCCATTTGTATTGGCTACAAATGCACCTGCAACTAAACCTGCCGTATTGGTAATAGTATAATTTTCAATTTCTACTCCAGAATTTACTGAATATTCTTGATAATAATAATTTCCTAATTCAGTAAATTGTCCCACTTTACTTGAAGTTAAAGTTCCTGTTTTCATAGTCTCTTTTCCATTAAATCCAATGTCTACTAGTTCTTTTAATTTTGTTAACATTTTTTTAGCTATTGCATCATTATCATATGTAAAAAATGTATTAACATCGGCTTGTCCTAATACACAATATACAGCCATTTTGGTAACAACATAGGCATCATATTCAGATAATCCCATACTCTCTGCTGATTTATATGGGTAACCGTTAACTAATACTCTCCATACTTTATTATTATCTATTACACGAGTTACTGCCACATCATATGGTTCTGTTTCAACTCCGATGCAAATCACGGTTTACACAGTAAGCAGGATAAAATTTTCCATCTATATAATGACCCACAATATGACAAACTATATATCCTTCATTAGTTCCAAAATCATATCGTAAATGTTTTTCAGCTACGCCAATGCTTTGTAAGTTTGCTGATTTTAAATTTGAATGTGCAGAAGATAGCAATGTAAAACAAGTCGAAAACAATGTTAAAACTATCAATAAAGCACATAATGTTTTTTTCATAATTATTTTTTTCATTTATTTTTCCCTCCATTAAAAAAAGCACCTTTAAGAGTGCTTTTCAAATATCAAAATTTTAATTAAATTTAATAAATAAAACATTGAGTTTCTATATATTTACCATTCAAATAATAATCTCTAGCATATACTTTAATTACTCCAAATTTATTTTGAATTTTGTTGTTTACTCTATATTCACTAAAAGTAAAATAGTTTGTTAGAGATACTATTGTTGAATCTGGTATAATAGAATATCCATGTTTTTTCATATACTCACTAGAATTAGAATTAATTATTTTAATTATTTTTTCTGTCATTGCCTTATTATATTTAAATTCTTCAGTATTTTTAGATATTAATTCTGCTTCAATAGTTTCATCTTCAGTTTTGTCTTTTTCTTCATTTTTAGATATTATATTTTCTTTTTGAGTTTCATTTTTATTTGATTTGCTAGTATTATTTTGCACGTTAGTGTTTTTCGCTTCTGTCTTTTTTTTTATTGTAGTTGATTTTTTGTTCTGATTTTCTTTTATTTCAATTTTTTTCTGTTCATTAATATTAGATGTTTGATCATCAAATGACTTTTCTTTAGCTATATTGTTAGTAGTTACTACTTGAGTTTCTATATCAGTATTTATACAATTCTCATCATGATGATTTTCTGATAATTCATTTGTATATTCTATAACTTCAATATCATTTCTAATAAACCTACCTCTGTGTAAAATTTCTTTTTCTTGATTTTTTTCCATCATAAAAACGTCTCCTAAAATAAAGGTTATTACCAATATAAAAAATACAATTTTTTTCAAAATAATCACTCTCCTTTATTAAAAGTATAAAAAGTTTATATTTAAAAAATCAAGTCGAGCAAAAAAGATTTATTTTTCAATGGCTTGTACACATAATCTAAGTTTAGGTTTATTTTTAACACATGTTATCAAAGTTAGTATATTTTCTTTTGTCTGCGAAATTACTGACCAATCAGTACTCTCAATTTTTTTATTACTTATAACCTTATACCCCCTCTCTCCAAATTTAGTTTTATATATAATTTCATCACCCATTGTTAGCTTGTTAATATTTTCAAAGTAATGGGCAACACAATTACCTCTATTATGAGATGCTATGGCAACATTTCCATTCCATAAGCTAGAATTAGAAAAATGGCCTACAGAATTTTTTAATATACTTTGTGTAGTTCCTTCTCGAATTGGAGCTTTTATATTTAATTTAGGTATTTCGATAATTCCCACAACATTATCATTTAATTCTAACTCTTCTTTCGTAATAATTTCAATTTCAGTATCTTCAGCCGAATTAACTATTTCTTCAGCAATTAAAAGTAATTCACTTTCTTTTTTATCCTTTTGTATCTGTAAAAACTTATAGCTACCAAAAATAATAGCTATAAAAATTATTGATATTAATAAAAAAATTATTACTTTTTTCAATCTATTTCCTCCTGTATTTTGTATAAATTTTGATAAATTCCAGCTATATCCGAAAAATTATTTGCATTTTTTACTAATTTCAAAACATCCGATATAGAAAATGTTCCAAAAATCAAGTCATATATTCCAAGTCTTATTGCTATTTCAACTTCTTTAACATTTTCATTCTCTAATAAAAGAATAACTCTTATATTTTTTTTCCTTAATTCAAATAAAAACTTCTCGAATTCAAACTTATTATCTTGAACTGTAAGTATTACAATATCAGCAGCTTTTTCCTCTAATAAATATTTAGTATAAAATGCTATTCTTGCGTTTTCTATGTTTTTTTCTAATTCTTCATTTAAGTCATCATTTTCAGTATATATAATAGTCAATATTTTCATCTCCTTTCTTTAGTTATATTATTAATTTAATTATTTTGTTTGATTAATCACTATCTGTTTTAAAATTTATATTAAAATTAACTATTTCTAAAGGATTAATCTTTTTATTATCTTTATAAACTGTAAAATGTAAATGATTTCCTGTAGATAATGTTCCTGTTGTTCCAACTCCACCTATTTCTTGCCCTTTTATTACATTTTGACTTTGATTAACAAATATTGAATTTAAATGATGAAATACGAATTTATATTCATTACTTTGAATTTCAACTGTTTTTCCTACTGTTGAACTATTATATACTTTAGATACAATTCCATCAGATGGACTTATAACAACAGTATCTTGTGGAGCTGGAATATCTATTCCATCATGAAAACTATTAACTTTTTTTATTGGATGGAATCTGTTCCCATAATAACTACTTATATTATTAAAACCTGGTAATGGCCATATAAAACTGCCACTATCATTACTACTATTAATCTCTTCAATACCAATACTTGACGTAAATTCAGTCCATAATTCTTCAACTGCTAAAAACATTCCTCCAATTAAAAATATAGATATAAAGAAAAAAGTTAAGTACGGAGAAATAACAACTATTAATGTTTTTCTAATCTTTTTCATTTAATACCTCTCTTTTTTTTGCATTTTGATTTTCTAAATTGACATTATTTTGATTAAGACTATTAGTAATTTCATTTTTTCTCATACTTTTTTCATAATTATGTTTATTACCCGTTATTCCACTATTTGAAAAATTTCTTCCTTCTGCCATAAACATTCCGGTATTTAAAAAACTTCTTCCTATTCCATATAAAGAAATTCCAGACTTTCTATTTGACTTTTCGTTATCTTTATCTACCAAGCTATCAGATTTTTTATTTATCGGTTTTTTTTCTTCAACTAATTTACTATCTTCATTTCTATTTGTATAACTTTTAATTCTATTAATAAATCCAACATTTGAATTATTACTTGTAAATTGTTTTCCTATAGAATGAATAGTATAAAGCATTGCAGCCCCCATTCCTATACCTCTATTAGCCATTTCCTCATTATTAAATCCAGCAATTCTAGACGTAAGATTTTGCATAGTATTTAGTAATACATCACCAAGAGGCAAAATCATCATAGCCCACAGTAATGAAACAGCCCATCCGTCTGCAGTTGAAGTAAAATCAAGGTATATTAAAAATAGAAAAGCATATACAAATTGCATAAAAGCATTTATTATTATTTGTCCAAACCAAATTGCTGCTCCAGTAACATTTTTATTTATTATCCACATTCCGGCAATAAGGGGTGTAAATACTATAAAAACAATTAATGTAAATTTTCTAATAATGAATTTAATATTTAATTTAGCAAAAAGATAAGCAAACAAGCATATTACCAGAGCTGTAGCAATTGCACTTCCAGTTTTTATTTGAGTAAAAATATCATTTCCTAGTAATGAATTTAGTTCACCACTACTAGAACTAACTAAAGCAGATACCATATTGTTATTAATCATAAGAACCATCTTCACAAATACAGGTGCTAAAACTATTGCTGCACCACCTATAAATAATCTAAAAAATGAATCTTTTGCTTCATTTCTGCTTGTAACATTGGTTCCAGCAATTATAAATTTATAAGAAGTTATAACTGCTCCTATTAAAATGAATATAAAGGATAATGAACTAAATGTTTTATACCAAGTCATAATTTTGCTCCAATCATACATGTTAAAAGGAGATATTTCCTCTAATTCAAAACCAAAATTGTAGTTTTTATTAAAAATTAATGAGTCATACGACTTAAATCCTAAATTTATTTCATCTGAACTAGCAATATTAAAAACTGCTTTTGCTATACCTCCCAACGCTTTTGCAATTGTACTTTCAAATAATCCGCCATCTTCATCATCTATTGCTTGTGTTATAGCATCTGATCTTTTTTCCTCTGATGTTTTTTCTTTTCTAAATGGATTTAAAGGATCTAATACAACTTCATGCCCAAGAATTTTTTCAGCACTAACCGGCTTTAATGAAAAGCATAAAAAAAGAAGTATTAAAATAAATACTACTTTCAATAATATTTTATTAATTTTACTCAATTAATCACCACCTTCACTATGTTGTAACAAATTCTTTTTCAAAATCAGTCATATCAAACTTTATGGCTGTAATATTTCCATTTAGATTTAAGATGCATTCACCAGGTCTAGCAGACATTAGAAAGTCTTCAGTTCCCCTAGCTAGATTAAAGAAATTAGTAATTTCAGACAAATTTCCTGAAGATTGTTTCATAAGCATAGTTGTCGAGCAACCTTTTATGATAGCTTTCCCTTCTTCAACAGATAGAAATTCGTCTAAATATTGCGATGCCACTATTAAACTAGTATTATATTTTCTACCTCGACGAGATAAATTTTCTAAAAAATTCGCTGATTCTGGATATTTTAAAAACATCCAAGATTCATCAACAGCAACTACTTTTTCTCTATCTTTATTTAGCAAAACAAATTTTTGCCATAACCATGTTAAAAGTACAAATGTTATATAAAATTTCGTAAATTCATCTTTAATGTCTGATAAATTAAAGCCTATAATATCATCTTTTGCATTAACTGTACTTTGACAATCAAACATTCCTAGAGACTTTCCTTGTAAAAAAGGCACTAATACTTCTGCCAATTCCTTTGAACTTTCTCTTTTAGAAAGAGCCATTTGAAAGTCAGTAAAAGTAGGCATAGTCTTTTTTATTTTTCCTAATGTATATTTACCATTTTCTAATTTTCCATTTTTACTTTCGTAAAGACTATCTACATCTTTTGTTATTCCCTTCTTTCCATATATTTCATTTATAGCAATCTCAATATCTGACAATTCTTTTGGATTTAATGCTCTATTCATATATTCTCGTGAAATAGTTGATAATAA
This sequence comes from uncultured Clostridia bacterium, assembly GCA_947588885.1. Lineage (GTDB taxonomy): Bacteria > Bacillota > Clostridia > TANB77 > CAG-508 > UMGS1994. Next base: position 11,114 of record CANQAH010000002.1, on the reverse strand, counting down.
TGCTCTCATTTCAGATACTTTATCTAAGATATTAATATACTCTTTATGACCATCAAAATATGGTTCAATATCAAATATGTTTATTCCCGAAGAATAACCTTGCTTTATATTTATATATCTTCCACCTAATTTTTCAATTTGCTTTTTATATTCAGCTTCAGGATCTAAAACTGCAATTTTTCTTCCGATTATAGCACTTCTACCTAATATTAATTTAATAGCAACAGATTTTCCGAGAACCTGGTATTCCAAAAATAGTTATATGCTGATTATTAAGCATTGGTGGCCCAATAAAACTATTTAAATAAACTGGACTTGATGTAAATATATTACTTCCTAAATATATGCCTTTCGAATGCGAAAGATTTGGACTCGCAATAGGAAATAAAGCAGAAAATCCAGACGCAGTTAAGTTTTTATCATAACCTGTTATTTTTAAATTATTTAATGGAATAATTGACTTAAATCCATCTAATTGTCTAAAACTTAAAGTTCTTAACTGAGCAGATTTTTTAGATAATTCACTCTCTAATATTTCAGTTTTATCATTTAATTCTTCTTCCGACTTACAATGTAACGCTAATAAAATAGTAATATAAAACAATTTATCATTTTGAGTTTGAATTACTTTTCTCATTTCTTCATAATCAGTAATCATATTTTCAAGTTCAGGTAAATGATAAATATTACCCTGATTTTCATAAATCATATATTCTGATTGTAATGCTGTAACTTTTTGTGTAAGTTGTCTAATAACATCGCCACTGTACGCACTCTCTGATAATACTGATATACTGATTTCTCCAATATTAAATAAATCATCTAACCATCCTAAATATATTTCTGTTGGATAAACAGTAAGTACAAAATTTCGAGTATATCGATTTGCTCCCAAGTATAATTTGTCTCTATCTTCTTCTAAAGTATCAGGAATCATTAGACTCATTAAAGATGGTATATTGTTAAATAAATTCTTTTGCAATTTCTTTTTCTTTCTCTTTGCTTTTATCTTCTCTATTGCTTCTTTTTCCTCTGACATATAGTTCAAGTCCTCCTTTCTGTAAAATATTCTCCACTTTAGTTGTTGTATTTTTATTGAATTCTCTATGAAGTAATTCTATAATCTCATAATCATTTAGCATTTCTAAACTAATTTTAGCATTTAACAAATTAAATCTAAGACTCTCATACAAACTTAATAGTTCCGCTTTTGATTTTTCATAATTTCCATAAGCACTAATTACAACATAATTTTTTCGTACATATAAATTTCTATTTTCCATCATTCTCCCCAGATAACTAATAATATTCTCTCCATATTCAACAATTTTGGTATTTTCCTTATCTCTAATTGATTTTTTTATATCATTTATTATTTCTGTTGTATCAATAAATTCTGTTGTAGAAAAAAATTGTAACGGATTTTTTATTGTCTTTGCAATTTCAATTAAATTTGTTTCTAATACATTTTGTTCCTTTTCAGACAATAAATGATAATCAATACTTCCAATTCTCATAATAATAGTGCTTTTATTTCCTGAAATTATTATTGAATCCCTTATATCCTCAATTTCCCATAAATTTTTCAAATTATGCTTTCCTTTAATATTGGGTATATATTTTTTTAATTTATTTTGCTTATTTAAATAGTAAACTGTAAATATTACAACAGCTACACTTAAAATTGCAAAAGTTATTGCGATTATCAATATTTAATCACCTCTCAAACTGATATTTTTTCTTTCTAAACAAATATTTAATAATATTTACAAAAAATATATCAAATCTAGTTTCCTGAATTTTAATAAAAGCAAAAGCTAAAAAAATACTTGATAAAGTAATAAATATAAAAACTCTAATACATAATTGAATTTTTATAAAAAATATAGCTGCAGATAATATTACCAAAGCAAGATATAAAACTTGTCTTAGTGAAAGATATCCACCAAATATTTTTTCTTCATGCTTCACATCAAATGGTATTTTATAAACTTTCATCCTATTATACCTCCCTATAGTAATTGACCACTTCCATTTGTTGCAATATTTAAAATTATTCCTGCAACAACTAATGAAAGTCCTAATAATACTCCTCCACCAGTTATCCATGCTAAACTTCCTATTGATTCAGTTCTTTTGCTAGGATTATTACTGTTACAAATCATTCTAAATGCCGTAATAACAATAGATGCAAAAATTATAACAGAACCTAATGGAATAGCTAAACTTGTAATAACTCTTTGCAAATTTTGAGTGGCAGTAGTTACTTCACTACTACCTAACATTCCATTCGTTGCATAAATGTTACTAGATAAAAAAAACAACATTGGTAATACTAAGATAGCAGATTTTAAATTTCTTCTTATATTAGTCATCATTTCTCACCCCCTACTTTTAAAATTAGCAATAACCACTACAATCATAATCAAAAGTATTTTTAAGCATAATATACTAATTGACAACTTTATACCTACTTTTATTGCTTTTTCAGATTTTATTTTTACTCCAATTAACCATAATGCTAAAGATAAAATTAATATTATAGTTAATAGAATAAGCGAATAATAAAATGTTTTCTTCATTACTTCATTAATTATATTTGTTATACTTAAAATGTCTGTATTTTTCATTATTCCTCCATTTTTTAGTAAAAAAAATAAAGCCTATGGCTTATCTATTTTATTTAAAACACATTTAAAATAATATTCATAAAAATTGTTTATTTCATCTTCATTTATCTTGCATCTATCATATAAACTACTTAATTCATTTCTAGTAATTTTATTTAAAAGGTCCTTTTTTCCTATTTTTATAATATTAATCAAAGCATAAATAATAAATTTTATTTTTTCAATATTTTGCACTGAATAATTTTTTATCATTTCTTCATTATATAGCATTTCAAACTTTCTTAACACTTTATATACTTCATTCATATCTATTCCTATCAATTCTTCAGGTATTTTAGTCTTATTATTTATAATAAAACTAAACAATCTATCTATATTATTTTTTATATTATTCTCCTGTACTTTTTTATATCTAGGGTATTTACATTTTAATACATAAGGATATGTATTTATTTGTACATTGGGATAATCAATTATGTATATTCTTCTCTCCATAACTTCATTCTTTGCATTTCTTATTATTTCAACATATACATAACCTAATTTAGTTAATTTTGAAATCCACTGCGAAACCGTATGAATTGTAACATTATATAACTCTGCAAAATATTTGTTACTAGCAAAACAATATCCATTTTTATTTGCTAGTGCTGTAATCTCTCCATACATAAGTTTTTCTGATGATTTTAACCTAGTATCATATCTGACTGTTGCAGGAATAATAGCATAATAATTAATTTGATTTTCATCATTCAATTCTTACTCCTTTTTTCAATAAAAAAACTGCTAAAAGCAGTTTTCTTTGAAAATGTTATATCCGTTTTATTTTACTGTTATTTTTGAACATCCATGAATCTGGTTGTTCAATTTAAACCTTTAAAAATCAATTTTTATTTCAGTTTTATATTATTTTATTCAAAAATTCATATAAGTAATTAAAAAAAAGCTTTAAAAATAAAGGATTTCTTTCCTGTCATTATTGTGCAGTGCACTCATTTGCAGAAACAACACAAATTGCTTTTAACATTTCATCAACAGAAAGTTCCTCACGAGTATCAAGCCAAATTTGTGAACCTCCCATGTTAGCAGCATTTTCGCTACATGAAACCATATCCGTATATGATAATTTTCCACTATCAATTTCTTCCATTATTAGTAATATTGTCATAATTTTTGTAACACTTGCAGGTCTTAATTTTTCATGTGAATTATTTTCATATAAAATCTCACCTGTATCTTGAGAAATCAAAATCGCACTTTCACACGTTAATTCTAGTATATCATCTGTTTGATCTGTCATTGCTGATGTTGCAACTGTATCTTCTGACCACACATATTCAGTATCTTTTCCAATATAAAAGGAAAATGAATTTGCCTGCATGCACATCATTAATACAATAGAAAAAGTAAAAATCTTTATAATTTTTTTCATATATTATCCTCCAAATAATTTATTAAATTATATTTGGAATATATAAAAAATATGAACAATTATTATGAAAGGTTTAACTTCTATGTTTATCCTTCTTTTAAAAGTCCTCAAATATTGATTTATCAAATACTGATAAGTCTATTTTATAGTCAATAAAATGATCAACACCAGAATCTGAAAATTGCCATCCTATTGTTTTTTCTTCTATATTTTTATTATTAATAACATCTTTAATAATATCATCCTTTTGTTGGAACAATGTTGTTTTAGGTATTATATTATCTTGTAGATAATATGCTAACCATAATTTAGCAGTTAATGAATTACAATATTTAGCCGCATATCGAGCATTAAGAAAAACAATACTTTTTATATTTGCATCTGTTAATTTATCTACTATTAATTGAAGATATTTTTCCTTAATATCCCCTCCTATTTCTTCATCAGGTTCTACATCTATTGCAAATGGTAGTTTACAATTCACTCCACTATTTTCGTCTTTAAATTTTTTTATAAATTCAACCTCTTTATTTACAGCTTCTTCACTATATGCTTCATCAACAAAATAATATCCATATGGAACTCCTAAATAATCACATCCACTCTTAAAAATTGAATATGAATCATCTTGATATATTTCTGTATCTGACGGTTTATATTTTCCACCAGCTCTAATATATACACCGTCTACTTTCTGCTAAAAAAGCTATGAATTGTTCTTCTGTTCTAAAAATGGTTTTATTATTAAATGTTGATACATCTGCTATTAATACACTTCCTTCTGGAACATCTTCATTTCTAGATTTTCCATAATATCCAACAGTATCAGCTCTTACATAACCATCCTTATCACCATCAACTTTTATCTTGTACCATTCAAGTCCATCTTTGTAAAATTTTTCTAGTATATAAACTTTTTCTGTTTTATTTAAAGTTTTTATTTGCCACGCATTTTCTGTTTCAGGTCTCGAATAAAACGGTGCATAATCTGCAATCACAACAGCATGTATTGCATTTGATATGTCTTTAGCATTTTTATAATTTTTATACTTTATTAAAGCAAATATGATTATTAAAGTTAAAAATACTATCAATAATGTTGTTAATACTAATTTAAAAAATTTATTCATTTAATAATACCTTTTATATAATTTTTCTAATTTTATCACTTAAAATAATAGATTGTCCATACTCTTATTTATTAATCACACTTTTTATTTACATTACTATCTTATTTTTTTTAGCTAAACTCTTGTTTTTTTTCAAAATGTATGTTATAGTAATTCATAGTCAGTTTAATAAAATAAATGGAGGTGCATAAAGAGATGGCAAAATGTGCAGTTTGTAATAAAGATATAAATTTCGGAAATCAATTAAGTATTACTCGTTCACATATTAGTAAAAGATCAACAAGAACTTTTAAAGCTAATTTAAGAAGAGTTAAAGCTATAGTTGATGGTCAACCAAAAAGAATAACTGTATGCGCTAAATGCTTACGTTCAGGAAAAGTAGTTAGAGCATAGTTTTAAATTTCAAATTTAAAGAAGTGAACTTTATAATTGCAACTATTAATTAATTGTAATTATAAAGCTCACTTCTTTTTTAATAATTTTTTTGAAAAATACTTAATATGTATAAAATTAAGTTTTCTTTCTACTTTACGTATCTTTTATCCCAAAAATTAATTTTAAAAATCCTCTTAAGAATTTTGGAGATTTTTTAACTACAACTTTCATTCTCTACCACCTCTCTTTCAGCAATAAAGCCACATAAATCCTACTAAAATCACACTAATTCCAACTATTATTAGCCACCAGGTTACAGGAAGCAATAACACCATTATGGTTCCTGCTCCAAAGCCAATTAAACAAACAGCAATTGTTTTTTTTAATCCTCTAAGCATTTACTATCCTCCAATCTCTTTATATATTATATTAATAGATGTATAATAATGTTATTAAAAGTAAGAGGAATGAAAAATGAAATCAAAAAAAGAAGCATCCGAAATATTAAAAATATTAAGAAACTATTATCCAGACGCAACTTGCAGTTTAGATTTTGAAACACCTTTTCAAATTGTAATTGCAGTTATGCTTTCAGCACAATGTACAGATGAAAGAGTTAATAAAACAACACCAATTTTATTTAAAAAATATGGAACTCCTGAAAAAATGTCAAAAGCAGATCTCAAAGATTTAGAAGAAATCATTCATCCATGCGGATTCTATAAAAATAAGGCACAAAATGCCTTAGCTTGTGCAAAAGTTTTAGTTGAAAAATATAACTCACAAGTTCCTGAAACAATGGAAGAATTAATAACTCTTCCCGGAATTGGTAGAAAAAGTGCAAATGTTGTCATGCTCGAAGCATTTCATAATGCACAAGGTGTTGCTGTTGATACACATGCAAAAAGAATTTCAAATAAAATTGGTTTTTCAAGTGAATCTGATCCTCAAAAAATTGAAAGAGATTTGCTAAAGCAATTCAAAAAAGAAGATTGGTGTGATGTAAATCATTTATTTGTTTGGCATGGTAGAAAAACTTGTATTGCGCGAAATCCAAAATGTTCTGAATGCCCAATAAAAAAATATTGTGATAATTGTAATAAATAAATTTTTGTATAAATAAACTTAAAATTACATACACTATATCATAAAAGAGGTGTATGTAATTTGACTAATATTAATTGTTCGTATGACTGTAAGTTTCAAGAAAATGGAATCTGTAATTATGAAGCTGTACAAAGTAAAAAATTAAACTCAGAAAAGGATTGCATATATTACGAAAAAAGAGGTTAGAAGATCTAACCTCTTTCATTATATAATATCTAATTATTTTTTCTAATTACTAAATATTTTAATATGACACCTATTCCACTTGTAAACATAAAGAATGATAATATAGCCCCCACAAATGGAATTTGGAAAATCGCCCAAGAAATTGCTGCTGTTAATGCAACTAACATTGGCAATTTAATTTTTTTCACTTTCCTTGATATTAAACTTGCAATACTAACAACTGTAACTGCATTTGAAATTAATAATAAGAATATAAATAATGCTAACATTGCAAATGCCAGTGAACTAGCTACTTTTATTGTTATTAATAATATTATTGATATTGGAATAATTAATAATGATAAAATACCAATTCCAAATGAGCTTACACCAAAGCATTTATCTATTTGTTTTAAGAATTTTGGAGTAAATTTAATAAATATAATAAATAGTATCATTGTAAGAACAAAGTATCTAACAAAGTCCAAAGCATATTTAGATATAATGCTCAATAGAGATTCCTTTTTTTCTTCATATTTATCAAATTTAATTTCATTTATTTTTGCTTTTTCATTTATCTTTGCCTCTTGTGTAGATGTAAAGTTAAGCGTTTGAACTATATTAGCATGTTCATTTATCTCTAAAATATTTGAAAATGCATAAATATTTCTATTAAATGTACCATCAATTAAAAAATGTTCTGAAATAACATATGATTCATATCCAACTGTTGCATCATCTTCAAAAACTAAATCTTGTGCACATGCATATACGCATCTTTCAATTTTTGCACTTATTTTTGCACTAGAAGCACATAAATATAAATTTCCATTTATATTAGTTGTATTATCAATTGTTAACATATTAGCAAAAACAAATACATCACCATTGATTGTTTCATCTTTTATAGAAACCATATTTCCATAAAGAAATAAATTTCCATTAATTATCTCTGAACTTCTCTCAATATCTTGTTCAAAGCTAAAAGAATTTTCATTTAATGTTTGATATTGTGTTAATGCATATGCATTATTTATATACATTACCTCATTTGTATTTGCAGCCTTCACAACAGAAGTTAGAGCAACAATTAATAGTGTTAAAATTAAAACAAAAATTACAATCTTTTTCTTCATTTTTTACCCTTTCTTATTCTAAATTTCTCAATTTTTTTATAGTTTCTTTATAATTATCTGATGATATAAGAAATCTTCCAGGAACAAGTATTGTCGCACCAGCTTCAATAACTTTTTTAGCTGTAATATCATTAATTCCTCCATCAACTTCTATATCAATTTCATAATTATTTTCATCACAATATTTTCTCAATTTTCGTATTTTGTCTAAACTTGTTTCAATAAATTTTTGACCACCTTTTCCAGGCACTACAGACATAATCAAAATCATATGTACATAAGGTAAAAATTCATAAACTTTTTCCACATCTGTATCTGGACTTACTGCAATTCCTGATTTAACACCATTTTCATTTAAATATTTTATTATTTCAAAAACCTTTTCTCTATCTTCACATGCTTCAATATGAAAAGTAATTCTATCTGCACCTTGATCAATAAAATAGTCAATTACAGACATTGGATCTTTAACCATCAAATGAACATCCATTTGCGTCATAGTAATAGTGTGAACTTTTAAGGCAAAGTCCCTCATTTTCTTTAACGTATTATTTTCAACAAATATCCCATCCATTACATCAATGTGAAAATAATCCGGTTTAGCTGTTTCTAAATTATAAAAAGTTTGTACTGAATTTTCTTCATCTACATCCAATACTGATGCTGATATTTCAATCATATAAATCTCCTCTTGTTAATATTATTATTTAATTTCAAATTGGGCGAATTCCTTATATAATAGGAAATGCGTAGCACTTTCCTATTATATAAAATAGGGTATGCTTATAATTTTGACATACCCTACAGTTATTTTCTATGGGAAAGCTAATGCTGTTTGAGTATTAAAGTCTATTTGCTTTGTTCCTTTTACAACACCATCAACTTTCAATTTTACCGTAACATTTCCCTTTCCATTAATTGTAACTTGTTTTGTACCTTCAGCTAATACTGTTTCATCAAATACAGTATCACTTCCCACTTCAAGTGTTACTCTTATTCTCTTTGAAGATTGTGATGATTCATCATCTGGTTCTGCAGAAGTTTGACTTGGTGCAAATTTTGAAAGATCTATTGTAACTGTTGCACTAGTAATTTTCGTAATTTTATTTACTGTAATTGTAATTGTTTCTCCTGGATCTGCTTTATCTGTAATGCTCTGTTTTAATACAATTCCATCAGATTTATTTGTATCTTCTGTTGTTTCAACAACAACTTTAAATCCTGCATCTTGAAGTATTTTTGTTGCGTCAGCTTCTGGTTTACCCATGACAACTGGCACATCAATTTTTGAAGTTCCTGTACTTACTTTTAAAGTTATTTCCTCATCATCTTTAAATTCTATATCTTTTTGAATACTTTGAGATATAATTAAACCAGCTTTTAATTCTTCACTTGACTCTTCTTCATACTTTATCTCACCTATATAGCCCATATCACGAAGTGCCTTTTCTGCATCCTCTTTAGATTTTCCAGTCAAGTCAACCATTTTTAAAATTTTTGCTTCTCTTTCTTTTCTAACATAAATCGTTATTTGATCTTTTATTTTTATTTTTCTATCAGCTATATATGGCGGATCTTGTTTTATTACCTCACCAGGATTAATTGGCTCACCATTATATGTTTCATCTTCTAAATATTCTACTTTTAATTCATTCTTTTTCTTAAATTCTGTTTCATTGTAAATATCTCTTGCCTGCTGTTCTGTATATCTTTCTCCACTTGCATTTGTTACTAAGTTAGGTATTTGAACATCTTTTGTTCTTGTTAAATTCATAAATAATATTGTTCCACCTAACGCAAGAGAAAATAGTATTGCACCAATTAAAATAATTGAAATAATAACATGCTCTTTTAAAAATGGAATTAAACCTTTTTTCTTTTTATCTTTCTTTTGTTTTTTCTTCACTTCTTCCTCTTCATCATCATCTTCTTCGTCATCACGAACTTTTCCATCTAAGTCATATAAAGTTGATAATTTTTGAGTTTGCAATGTATCAAATTTTTTATTTATTTTAACAAAATCATCATTTGGTCTTTTTAATGCTGTACTCAAATCAATCAACATCTCTGTTGCATTTTGATATCTATCATCAGGATCTTTTTGCATTGCTTTTAAAATTATATTATTTACACTTATAGGAATTTGTGGATTTAATTTTATTGGTTCTACTGGTTCTTCTTGAACTTGCATTAATGCTACAGATACTGGTGTATCAGCATCAAAAGGTACCTTTCCTGTAAGCATTTCATACATAACAACTCCAAGAGAATATATATCTGATTTTGCATCTGTTACTCCACCTTTTGCATGTTCAGGTGAAAAATAATGAACAGATCCTATTGTTGTTCCAAATGCAGTTATAGTCGAATTTGAAACAGCTTTAGCTATACCAAAGTCAGTAACTTTTGCCATTCCATCCTCTGTTATTATAATGTTATGTGGTTTTATATCTCTATGTATTAAATTATTCTTATGAGCAGTCTCTAATGCTGATGCAATCTGAATAACTATATTTACTGACCATTTCCAAGATAATTTTCCATCTTCTACAATTATCTCTTTTAAAGTTTTTCCCTGTATTAATTCCATTACAATGTAGTAAATATCCCCTTCATTTCCTACATCATATATTGAAACTATATTAGGATGTGTTAGACTTGCCGCTGTTTGAGCCTCTGATTTAAATCTTTTTATAAATTCAGCATCTGTTATAAATTCATCTTTTAATACCTTTACTGCTACAAACCTATTTAGTACATGGCATTTTGCTCTATATACTGTAGCCATTCCGCCATTTCCTATTTTTTCTAGTATTTCATATCTGTTTGCTAGCATTTTTCCTATCAGATTCATAAATTTTCCCTCTCCTTAATTTAAAAATAAATTTGGATTTTATCTATTATCTATAACTATCACTGTAATATTGTCTAGTCCACCAGCTTCATTTGCTTCATTAATTAAAGTTTCTGTACAATCTTCTTTACTATTTTTAATTATTTCTAATATTTTTTCTTCTTTAAGCATATTTGTTAGGCCATCTGAGCACATAACTATTACATCATTTTTATCTAAATTAGTATAAAGATAGTTCAAAAGCTCGTCTATACCTGATTTTGTAACTGCTGAAATTATGAAGAT
>CANQAH010000001.1 GCA_947588885.1 uncultured Clostridia bacterium | reverse complement strand
TGCACATGGTCTGGGCATACTTCAGCCTCTATAATTTTCACTTCGTTCCAATCACAAAGGTCTCTCAATATTTTTCCAATTTCCATCCTTTTTTGCCCATAAAAAATTTTTCTTCTGTATTTGGGTGTGAACACTATATGATATTTGCAATTCCACTTTGTGTGTGATAAACTTGAAATCGTATCAGATGTAGTTCTCTCACTTTTATTTTTTTTACTGAATATACTATTCATGATACGCAACTCCCTTCATTTTTTATTTATCAATTATGCGTCGAAACATATTGATATTATATCATGAAGGGAGTTGCTTTGCTACAAAGCTAAAGCCTATGCTACTACCGGCATAGCCGGAAGATTATATACATCAAAAAAAGAAAGTAGTTTAACTACTTTCTTTTTTATATAATAAAAATCTATTGCATTACTATTGCATTAAAAATGTAAAACTAAAATCCTAGATTGCTTATATATCAAGTTTTCTAGGATTTTAGTTTTTGGCTCCTCATGTTGGACTCGAACCAACGACCTATCGGTTAACAGCCGAGCGCTCTACCAACTGAGCTAATGAGGAATGTTTTTCTCAACAATATGGATTATATATTATAGGATTTTTTTATGCAATACTTTTTAACGTTTTACTAAAAAAAATTTTTGACATTGTATAATATAAAAAATATTATCAACATTATTCCAGTCTTTTTGCCAATTTCCTCTTTTCCACTTTTTATACTTAACAATATTATTGTCAATGTTATTAATGCTAAAAATATTAAATCTGCATTATATATTGCAGAAAATGTTATTGGTTCTAAAATGCTTGTTATTCCAAATACTAATAATAAATTAAAAATATTAGAGCCTATTAAACTTCCAACTGCTAATTGTGTTGAATCCTTTTTTACTGCAAGTAAAGCAGTTGCAAGTTCTGGTAATGACGTTCCTAAAGCTACTATCGTTGTTCCAATTAATTTCTCACTTATGCTAAATTTTCTTGCAATTGCTGATGCACTGTTTACTACAAAATCTCCACCATATTTTAATAAAATTATTCCAAACGATAATGCAATCAATGATTTTATAATTGATGATTCATTTGTTTTTTGTGCTTCTCCTTTTTCATGTAAAGTAGATATTACAAGTATTCCAAATAATAATATTAATAAAATTCCTTCTGTTCTATTTATAACACCATACATGTTACCAAAAAGTCCAATAATAAGTATAGAAAATAACATAAGTATAATGTCTGATTGTTCCTTAATTTTTATATTGATAGGTCTTAATATACTAATTATTCCTAATACTAACAACAAATTATATAAACAGCTTCCAACTATATTACCTACTAATAAATTATGATATCCTTTATAAGCTGATTCTATACTTACCACTAATTCTGGCAAAGATGTCCCTATTGAAACTATTGTTAGTCCTATTACAAACTCTGAAATTTTAAATTTTCTTGCTATGCTACTTGAAGAATTTACTAATATATCCGCTCCTTTAATTAATAAAGCAAATCCCAATACTATTAAAAAAATATTTAGCATTTTTTTCTCCTATAATCATTTTTATTTTTTCCAAAATTTATTCTTGTATTCACTTATTGAATTCTATTTACATTTGTGATATATAAATTTTAAATTTGTCGAAAGGATTTTATATATATGAAACTAGAATTAATTGGTGGTTGCGAAAAAAATGAATTAGAAAAACGTATTCAAAAAGTTGCAGCAGCAGGAAAACTTTCTAGATTTCCTGGAAATGTTTTTGAAGTTTTAAATAGTTGTGACGATTATGAAAAAAATTTAAAATTAATTAAAAGAATTATAGGTATGGGACATAAATCTATAATAGAACATGATTATTTAGTATTTGCACTTTGTGATGTTACTCCAATTATTGAACAAACTATCATTGGAAATAGATTAACTTCATTCACAATAAAATCTAGAAGAGAAGTTGATTTTAGAACTGCAGGCTTTTATGTTCCTGAATTTCGTGATAAAAATTTAAAACCACATCCAAAAAATAAAGAATTAAAAGAAAAATATGTTGAACATATGAAATATTTATTTAATACATATGGTGATTTGGTCGATGGCGGAATTAATGTTGAAGATGCAAGATTTATTTTGCCTTATTCTTTCCATAGTAATATCATAATGGGATTAGATGCAAGAGAACTTGAAAAAATGATTATTTCTTTCACTCATGGCCTTTTAAGTAAAATTTCAGAAATAAAAGAATTAGGAGAAAAACTTTATGACGTAGTCAAAGATTACGTACCTTATTTAGCACCAAATATTGAATCTTGTGAAGATTCTCTTGATGATCCTTTTGCATACATGGAAAATTTAATAGAAAAACCTTCAATTAAAATTATTGATAAACCAAAAATGATTAGTTATACTCCAAATTCTGATAACGTAATATTAAAAAGTGCTATTATGTATCATTTCCAATGTTCAGAAGATGAAGCTGAAAAAATATTAGCTGATTGTGAGAAAAAAGATCCTGAATACAAAGAAAAATGTATGAATATTATTTTGCATAAAGAAGAAAGACGTGAATTAGAACAAGTTAATTTTACATTCCAAATTCCAATTTCACTATCTATTCTTACTCATTTAACTAGACATAGGATGCATTCACTTCTTGTTCCAGAGTTTTTGCCAATGTGGAATTTTAATAATTTTATACTTCCTGCAACTATTAAAGCAAAACCTGAATTAGAAGAATTATTTTTGAAAGCTCACAAAGAAAATATTAAAGTCTTCGAAGAATTTAAAAATGCTGATATTGCTGAAGAAGATTTGATATATTTTTATTTAGGATGTCAAATGTTAAATGTTATTACAACTATGAATGGTAGAACATTGCAATGGGTTTTACGTATGCGTTGTTGTAATAAAGCTCAATGGCAAATTAGAGGAATTGCAAAAGAAATTGCAAAACAAGTTAAAGAAGTTTCTCCTTTACTTGGAAAAGGATTAGGTTCAACTTGTGTAACTGATTTAGTTTGTAACGAAGGAAAAGAATGTTGTGGATTAATAAATACTTTACTAGAGCAAAAAAATAATAAATAGCTTTGAAGCAAGTTCTATACATACTAAAAAACCGTCGTGTGACGGTTTTTTAGTTATTTATTTCTGGAACCCTCGTAGAAAGTTCATGATTGTCTGCGCAAAATTCTATATTCATGTTTAAAATTAAATCTTTTGTGTATATATCAACTATTTCTTTATATAATGTAATTAATTCATTTGTTTTTTGTGTAAGTTCTTCCTTCTTCCCTTCATTAACAAGATTTTTTTGTTCATTTTCTATTTCTTTATATTTATTAACCTTTTCAGTTAATTCAGCATCATTAACTAATTCAGTCTTCTCAAAAGCCATTGTATATATTTCTGACATTCCCAATGCCCCTAATCTTAATTCTAACATCCTTTTTTGTAAGTATTTTATAAAATCATCTTCATTTAGCCATATTTCATCTTCTTCAATTCCCATTACATTTAGCCATTCTTTTCTATATTCTTCAGCATTTTTTCCATCTGCACCATTTATCCATTCATTTTTTGTACTCTCCAAATCTGACTCTATATCTATATTACTTTCATCTTTTTCTTCTTCCAATTTGGCATACAATTTAAGTTTTAATACTTCATAAAAAGCATTCTGATTTTCATAATCGGGTCCTGCATAATTTATTGAATTTCTTCTCGTTTCCAATTCATGATACAAAATCTCTTCACCATCGATTCTAGCTATGATAGCATTTGGTTCAAGATCTAAACCTTCAACATAATTTCCATAATCATAGATTTCTTGAATTCTACTTTCTCTGTCCTGGCTTATATCTTTATTTTGATTAGTATTATCTCTATTTCTTATTTTATATATAGTAATTAAACTAGCAATTAGAATTAAAGCAATAACAACTATAAATGTTTTTCTTTTATTCATAAAGCTCTCCTTTAGTTTACTGTTTTATCTATTATTTGTATAAATCTTTCTTTTTTAGTTTCTGAATTTTGTGAGTCATAAAATTCTATAGTTCCACTACCTTTTTCAAGTAAATTTTCTTTTTCTAATATATTTTTTAAATGTTTAGCTAAGTTTGGAGCTCCATTAAAAAAAGTTACATTTCCAAGCACTTTTTTTATTTCATCTTGAATTAAAGGATAATGCGTACACCCTAATACAACATTCTTTACTTTTCCCACATACTTTTTAAGATTATAATTCAAATATTTTTCAATTTCTTCTTTATTATCCTCTTCAATTATATTTGCTAATCCTACACATGGAAGTAATTCAGTCTGATGATTATCATAGTTTTTATATAGTAATTGAAATTTTTCACTTTCTATAGTTCCTTTTGTTGCCATTACTAAAGTTGGTTCTGAATATGCATAATCATGTACCATTTTATAAGCTGGCTCTATAGCTATAATTGACAAATTTTTATATTTTTTTCTTAAATGTTCTGCTGCTTTTGCACTAGCTGTATTACAAGCTATAACTATCGCTTTACATTCATTATTAATCAGGAATTTCACTATATTGTCACATATACTCAAAATTTCAGAATCACTCTTATCCCCATATGGATTATTTTTAGAATCACTGTAATAAATATAATCTTCATCTGGCAATATCTTTAAAATTTCTGTAAAAACTGTTACTCCACCTATTCCCGAATCGAATATTCCTATTTTCATAAATGCTCCATACTCTTAAATATTTACATTTTTTATTTTTAAACTATTGTTAAGAATCATCTTTTCTTTGCTTATCTATATTAATATTACTGTTTTTCAATATATAACATGCTTATATTTTAATTTGAATAACAAAAAAAATCAACCGTTTTACCGATTGATTTTCATGTTCGTTAATTTTTTCGAGATTTGTTTGACAAATCATTAAAATAATGCTATATTAATAATAGCTTAAGCGAAATTGTCTAGTATAGCCTGACAATAACGCACCAGATATGTGGGGAGAAACACATATCTTTTTTTATGCCTAAAAAACAGAGCAGGGAGAACTGCTCTGAAATTACTATGTAATTTTTTGGTCTTCATTGCCTTTCTGATATTTCTTCAATTCTTCTTCCAATTTTTCAATTTTCTGAAGTAGAAGCCATATCAACATATAGCCTGACAAAATAACTCACCTCCTTTACACAAAGATTTCCTTTATGAAAAGGATGTTTCCATTATACTTTATTTTTTTGTCAAAAAACAATCTTTTATTTAATATTTTAGTTCTTTTTTTATAAACTAAGTACATCGATCATATATTATATCTGTGTAGATTCTATGGGTAAATTATTTAGACCAAAGTAGGCAATAGAACATTTCACTTTAATAATGGATAAAAAATATTTCATTTCACAATTTAAAAAATTCTTACGTAATTCTTTACTTGCTAAAAGATTATCAATGAAAGAAATTCAAAATTAGTTAGGTCATTCTACTTATTCTACTACTGCTAATATTTATTATGCCCATTTAGAAAAAAATACAAAGAACAAAAGCGGACATTTTTATATATCATACTATTTAATTTCATTGCATCGCGAAATGACGAGGAGCAACAATTATCGCATTGCGAATTTTGAAAAAAATGTCGCAAGCGATAGTTCGTTTGCGACGAGTTTGGCTGGGGTGGTAAGATTCGAACTTACGAATGTCGGAGTCAGAGTCCGATGCCTTACCGCTTGGCGACACCCCAATAAAAAACGAACTTTTCTAAGCTCGCTTTTTATTATAAGATATTTAATTAAATTTCGCAATATTAATTACTTAAAAATATGAATAACTTTTCAAAATTAGATTTTTAGTTTTTCAAAATATCATCAATATTTAATAATCGATTATATTTTGCTACTCTATCTGTTCTTGCAGGAGCACCAGTTTTTATATAATCAGCTCCAACACCAACAGCTAAATCAGAAATAAAAGTATCTTCTGTTTCTCCTGATCTATGAGAAACTATAACTTTCATTCCTGAACTTTTTGCAAGTTTAGTAATATCTAAAGTTTCTGTTACTGTTCCAATCTGATTTGGTTTTATTAAAATAGAATTAGATGTCCTTTGCTTTATTCCCTTTATTAATCTTGATTGATTAGTAACATATAAGTCGTCTCCCACTGTCATTATTCTGCTTCCTAATTTGCTTTGAATTTTTGACCACTCTTTCCAGTCATCTTCTGCTAAACCATCTTCTATAGAAATAATTGGATATCGTTCTACTAATGCTTCTAAATACCCTATCATCTCATCAGCCGTTTTAAATGTATCTGTTTTCCAAAACATATATCCATCTTTGCCTACTTTTGTTGCTTCGTTTTTCATTTCTGTTGCAGCCACATCTAAAGCTATTCCAAAATCTTTTCCTGGTTCAAATCCAGCTTTAATTATTGCATCCATAATAAATTTAATTGCATCTTCATCTTCACTTAAATTTGGAGCAAAACCGCCTTCATCTCCTAAACCAACATTAAATCCTTTTATAATTAGTATATTTCTTAATGTATTATAAACTTTAACACACTTTTTTAAAGTATCTATAAAATCATCTTCACGTTTAGGTACTATCATAAATTCTTGAATGCTTAAATTATTAATCGCATGTTTTCCGCCATTTAAAATATTCAACATTGGTATTGGCAACTTGCTTGCATTTATTCCTCCAAGATAAGAAAACAATGGTATTCCTAAAGATCTTGCTGCAACTCTTGCAACTGCCATTGATGTAGCAATAGTTGCATTTGCACCTAAAACACTTTTATCTTCTGTTCCATCTAAGTCTAAAAGTGCATTATCAATTTCAATTTGATTATACACATTTTTTCCTGTTAAAGTCTTTTTTATCTTTACATTTACATTTTTAACTGCATTTTTTACGCCTTTGCCATTAAATCTATCTTTGTCACCATCTCGTAACTCTAAAGCTTCATATTTTCCTGTTGAAGCACCAGAGGGGGCAATTGCTTTAGCTGAAAATCCTCCTTCTGTTACAACTTCTACTTGAACAGTTGGATTTCCTCTTGAATCTAAAACTTCTAATCCTCTTAATGTTTCTATTCCTAAAAAATCTCTCATTATAATTTCACCTCATTTTTATTATTTACAAATAAGAGATTTACATACATAGAAATTAAAATTTGTTTTTTATTCAAAATTTTAATTATTATAATAAAAATGAACAACAAATATTATTTCTATAAATTTTTATAAAAATAATTTGTGTGCAAATTTAGTGAAGCTTTCCTATTATATAAAAAAAGAACCTTTATTTAGGTTCTTTTGGTTTCATAAATTCTGTGCTTAAAATCATATTATCATCTATTTGATTATATGATGAATTTTTCATTTTTTCTACTCTGCCAAATAAAATGTCATCATCAGCTTCATTTGCAACTTCATCGTTTTCTTCAGATTTTTTACTTTTTTTCTTTTCCTTTTTCTTCTCTTTCTTTTCTCCTTTATTATCAATTTCTTCGATATTTTGAGTTGCAAGAGCTGCTTCTACAGTTAAAGTTTTTTCATAATCAATAATATTTCTTGTTTCTGCTATGTATATATTTTCTCTATGAATTTCTCCATTTTCACGACTAAGTTTAAGATTACTTGTTTGATATCTTTCTATAATTGATTTTTCTTCTTTAGTCATAAGATCTTTTTCAATTCCAAGATTCTCATATCTCCAGATTATATGTCTTTCGTATGGATTAAACTCCGAAAACTTACCAATATCATCATAAAAATATTCAATTGTGAATTGAGTATCTTTAATAATAATTGTTACATTTGTCCAAATGCCATTATTATATTTCTTTTGAATATTTCTTAATTGTTTTATACTTGTATAAAGGCTTTGAACTACATTATTATAGCTTTCATCATCAATATTAAATAATGTTGGAATTTGATATACATTTACAGGATTACGTTTCAAAATTCCTTTTGGCAAATAATAAAAATACATTTCACCAATAGGTCTTTGAAAATCTTCTTCATTTATTGATGCATACAAATATATTGCATTCCATTTTTCAGGAATCATATAAAATAATTTCTTTTGTATTTCCTCAAAAATTCTTCTTTCTTGACTAGAAATAGACATTTTTTACCTCATTTTCTTAAGTATCTATTACTCTACTAAACTTTCTCCTGTCATTTCATTTGGCTTTTCCATTCCCATTAAATCAAGCATTGTAGGAGCTATATCAGCTAATCTTCCTTCTTTTAATTTTACCTCTTTACCAATAAGAGCTAATGGAACTGGATTAGTTGTATGAGCTGTATGCAATTCACCTGTTTTATAATCTATCATTTGTTCTGCATTTCCGTGATCTGCTGTAATCAATAAAATATCTCCATTTGCTTGAATTGCATCTACTACTTTTTCAACACATTCATCTAACGCTTCTAATGCTTTTATTGTAGCCTCTATATTTCCTGTATGACCTACCATATCTGGATTAGCATAATTTAAAATAATACTATCATATTTTTTAGAATTAATTGCTTCTAAAACTTTATCTGTAACCTCAAAAGCACTCATTTCAGGTTTTAGATCATATGTTTCAACTTTAGGTGATGGAATTAATATTCTATCTTCACCTTCATATTGTTTTTCTTCGCCACCATTAAAGAAAAATGTTACATGAGCATATTTTTCGGTTTCGGCAATACGTAATTGTGTTAATCCTTTTTTACTTATATATTCACCAAAAGTATTTTTTATTTCATCCTTTTTAAAAGCTACTTCTACATTTGGAATTGTACTATCATAATTTGTAAATGTAACAAAATATGTTTTAAAATATTTTCTTTCAAATCCATCAAAATTTTCATCAACAATTGCTCTAGTAATCTGTCTAGCTCTATCTGGTCTGAAATTAAAGAAAATAACAGAATCATTTTCAGAAATTGTAGCTATAGGACCTTCATTATTACAAATAACAGTTGGTACAACAAACTCATCAAAAATTTCTTTTTGATATGAATTTTCAATAGCTGCTGATACTGAAGTAAATTTTTCGCCTTCTCCATATACTAAAGCATTATAAGCTTTTTCTATCCTTTCCCATCTTTTGTCTCTATCCATTGCGTAAAATCTACCTGAAATAGTAGCAATTTTACCAATACCTTTTTCTTTCATTTTATTTTCAAGTTCTGCAAGGTAACCTTCTGCTGAAGTAGGTGGAGTATCCCTTCCATCTAAAAAGCAATGAACATATACATCTTCAAAGTCTCTTCTTTTAGCCATTTCTAGCAAACCATATAAATGACGTTGATGACTATGAACTCCTCCATCTGACAATAATCCCATAATATGTAATTTAGAATGATTTTTCTTACAATTTTCAATTGCTGTAACAAATTCAGGAATACTAAAAAAATCGCCATCTTCTATTGATTTTGTTATTCTAGTTAATTCTTGATATATTATTCTTCCTGCTCCAATATTAGTATGTCCAACTTCTGAATTTCCCATTTGTCCTTCTGGAAGTCCAACATCTAATCCACTAGTGTGTATTATAGTATTTGGATATTGTTTCAAAATTCTTCTTATATTTGGAATATTTGCTAGTTTCACTGCATTTCCTTCTTCTTTTTCATTTATTCCAAACCCATCTAAAATCATTAACATTGTTGTTTTTCTATCCATTTTTCCATTCCTTCCTAAGGTACAGTTTTTTCGCTGTTTCCTTACATCCTTTATTGTTGTTCGTCATAATTTACTATTTTTGCAAATTCTTCAGGAACTAAACTAGCTCCACCAACTAATCCGCCATCAATATCTGATGTTGTAAATAATTCTTTTGCATTAGAAGATTTTACACTTCCACCATATTGAATAATAACGTTATCCGCTACATCATCACCATATATCTTTTTTATTTCATTTCTAATTGATTTTATTGAATTATTAGCATCCTCTGATGTTGCTGTTTTTCCTGTTCCTATTGCCCATATTGGTTCATAAGCAACTATAACTTTTTTTACTTGTTCCTTTTCTAAACCATCTAAAGCAAATCTAGTTTGTTCTGTAATAACTTTTTCTGCTATTCCAGCTTCACGTTGTTCTAATGTTTCTCCAACACAAACTATCGGTTTCAAATCATTTGCAAAAGCCGCTTTAATCTTTTTATTAACTGTTTCATCTGTTTCTGCAAAATATTGTCTTCTTTCAGAATGTCCTATAATAACATATTCAACTCCTATTGATTTTAACATTTTTGCAGAAACTTCTCCAGTGTATGCTCCTTTTTCTTCAAAGTGCATATTTTGGGCTCCTATCTTAATATTTGTGCCTTGAGCATTCATTAATGCATAAAATAAGTCTGTATAAGGGACACAAAGAATTACTTCATTTTTTGTGTTTTCGACTAGTTTAGAAAAACTTTCTATGTATTCTATTGCTTCATTAGGAAGCATATTCATTTTCCAATTTCCTGCAATAACTTTTCTTCTCATAAAACACCTCTTTTTATTTCAATATTATAAATATTGATAAGAAATCAATTTTCCATTTGCATCAGTTTTAAATTTTATAGTGCTATCAACATTTGATTCACTATATTTTCCCTCGTATTTTGCTTTTTCAATATCTTCTGCAGCTTGCTCGTCATTAATAAATATTGCATCTGCAGTAATCTCTTTACTTCCATCCTCTTTCGTTTCCATTGAAACAGGATAATAATATAATGTTTTTTCAGCTGTATTATTATATACATATGCTTTATTTGAAGTTGAATAGAATTCACTTTTAGAAGCACTTATCGTTGCTGGATCAACAGTAAAATATTCTGCAATAATAGAATCAACTGTACTAACTGGAACTACATATCCTGTCTTCTTTTTGTTTTTAGATAACATAGTTGAATATCTTTCAACAGCAACGTTTAATGCAAATTTAACAATATCATCATTAGAAAAATTTTTAGCTTCACTAGAATTTTCTATTCCCATCATTCCAACTAAATATTCATCATTTTTAGATAAAAATTTAATTCTTTCTTCTTCTGAAATATTTCCTCTTTTACCATAATATTCTTCTTGAGATGATATGTTTCCTATATTATTATTTGTTTCATTTTTTTTGTTTGAAATCTTAAAACCAACAAATACTGCTAAACCAATTGAAATTATTAATAATACTATTACTACCTTTTTCATATATTACTCTCTTTCTTATTTATCTTGAAGTGCTTCTATTCCTGGTAATTTTTTTCCTTCGATGAATTCTAATGATGCACTACCTCCAGTTGAAATATGTGTAAATTTATCAGATAATCCTAATTTTTCAATAGCTGCTGCAGAATCTCCTCCACCAACAACTTTCACAATATCTAATTCGGAAAGAAGTTTTGCTATAGAATTAGTTCCAACAGCAAATTGATCAAATTCAAATAATCCAAGTGGTCCCATCCAAATAACAGTTTTAGCATTTTTTAATTCTTCTGAATAAACTTTTATTGTTTCTTCTCCTATATCAAAACCTTCCCAACCGTCTGGAATTTCTGTACATTTAACATTTTTGCTTTCTGTATCTGGAGTAAATTCTTTTCCTATTTTATTATCTATTGGTAATAAAAGTTTAACTCCCTTTTCTTTTGCCTTTTCCATTATTGTTTTAGCTAAATCTAATTTATCATCTTCACAAAATGAATCTCCTATGTTATATCCCATAGATTTAAAGAAAGTATATGCCATAGCTCCACCAATTAATAATGTATCTACTTTTTCAAGTAATGCTTCAATTGGTCCAATTTTATCTGATACCTTTTTTCCACCTATAATAGCAACAAAAGGTTTTTCTGCATTTTCTATTGAATTTCCTAAAAATTCTAACTCTTTTTCAATTAAAAATCCTGATACTGCTGGTAAAAACTCAGCTACACCAGTTGTAGAACTATGTGCTCTATGGGCAGTTCCAAAAGCATCATTAACATATATTTCAGCCAAAGATGCAAACTTTTTAGAAAGTTCAACATCATTTTTTTCTTCTCCTGGCTCAAATCTAACATTTTCTAATAAAACAACTTCTCCTTCTTTCATTTCAGAAGTTAATTTCTGTGCAGATTCACCAACTACATCACTAGCAAGTTTTACTTCTTGTCCTAACAACTTTGTTAATTCCTGTGCAACTATATCTAATGAAAATTCCGGTTTTACTTCTCCTTTTGGTCTACCAAGATGAGAACAAAGAATTACTTTACTATTATTTTCTAAAAGATATTTAATTGTAGGTAAAGCTGCAACTATTCTTCTATTATCTGTAATTACCCTATCTTCATTATAAGGAACATTGAAATCGCATCTTACTAATACTTTTTTATTTTTTACATCAATATCTCTTACTGTTTTTTTACTCATAAATATCTATCCTTTCCTGTTTCATAATAATATTATTTTCAAATAATAAAATAAATTAATTTACGTATTTTTTATTAGAAATTTGTATATTTATCATTTATATAATGCTTATATAATAGTAAAATATTGCTTTCTATTATATAAATAAGTTAGGTGGCAAAGTTCTTCCGCCACCCAACAAAAGTTTATCTTCTATCCTAATTCTGCAAAATATTTGATAGTTCTAACCATTTGGCTCGTATAAGAATTTTCATTATCATACCAAGATACAACTTGAACTTCATATAAATCATTTTCTAAAGGTATACACATTGTTTGTGTACTATCAAACAATGAACCATATGTCATACCTATAACATCTGAAGATACAAGTAATTCATCTGTATATCCAAATGATTGGTTAGCTGCGGCTTTCATAGCAGCATTTATAGAATCTACAGTAATATCTTTTCCTTTAACTACTGCTGTTAAAATCGTTGTTGAACCTGTTACTACTGGAACACGTTGTGCAGAACCTATTAATTTTCCGTTTAATTCAGGAATAACTTGACCAATTGCCTTTGCTGCTCCTGTAGAATTTGGAACTATATTAGCAGCAGCAGATCTTGCTCTTCTTAGATCACCTTTTCTGTGTGGTCCATCAAGTAACATTTGATCACCAGTGTAAGCATGAACTGTAGTCATGATTCCTGATTGAATTGCTGCATAATCATTTAATGCTTTTGCCATAGGTGCTAAACAATTTGTTGTACATGATGCTGCTGATATAATTTTATCATCAGGTGTTAATATTTTTTCATTTACTCCATATACTACAGTTGGTAAATCTTTTCCAGCTGGTGCTGAGATAACAACTCTTTTGGCTCCAGCATTTAAATGTGCTGTAGCTTTTTCTTTTGAAGTATAAAATCCTGTACATTCTAATACAACATCAACTCCGATTTCTCCCCATGGAAGTTCATTTGCATCAGCTTTTGCATATATTTTTATTTCTTTTCCGTCAACAGTAATAGAATCTTCTCCTGCAACTACTGTATCAGCTTTATCATATTTTCCTTGCGCTGTATCATATTTTAATAAATGTGCAAGCATTTGTGGATTTGTCAAATCATTTATTGCAACAATCTCATATCCTTCTGCTCCAAACATTTGTCTAAAAGCAAGACGTCCAATACGTCCAAAACCATTAATAGCAACTTTAACTACTGACATATAAATCCTCCTTCTGATTTTAACATCATTTCAAATTTGGTCACTTTTAACCATGCTTATTTTATATCAAAACATTAATAATTGCAATACTTAAATTATATTTTTCCCTAAGGGTTTTTACTCTATTCATTATTTATAAAAATTTTTTATTTATCATATTTAATTTGAAGCAAAACCTTTATATAATAGGAAATGCGGAGCACTTTCCTATTATAGAACAATAGCGAACATTTTTATATGTCATACTATATAAATTTATTGCCAAGTTCGCGTCTTTGTTCGCCTGCGAAAAATTGTATAACAATTTTTCTGTGGAATGCCTTATATTATAGGAAATTCGGAGAACTTTCCTATAATATAAAAAAGCTTGCTATAAATAGCAAGCCTCAAATTATAATTTTTAACCATTATTTTTATTTTTTCCGAAATTCAATAGATTTAAAAAGCCCTTTAATGATACTTCCTGGAATAGAAAATCATGAACTTCGCAAAGAACTTTTTCTTCTTTTTCAGATACATTAATTCTTATTTCTGGCAAAGTCCAAGTTGAAGGTAGTAAAAATTCTTTAACCTTTTTTAAGAATCCAACTTTTACAGCTGGTAAATTAGCTGTTGCAGTTTCATCATTGTTAATTCCTATTCTTAGAACTTTTTCAGAAGGTTGTTCTACATATCCACCAGTATATCCTGACATTTGTTGTGGCTGTTGTTGCAATTGTGGTTTTGGCGTTTGTTGTTGGGTTTGCTGTGGTTGTGTAGGAGAAAATAATTTAGTAAAAAATTGATTTGTAGTCTTATTTTCCGTAGTTCCAGCTGTATTTCCTGTATTTGGCTTTATATTACTTTGTTGAGTAGAAACTTGAGCACCATTTTGCATTTTATTTTGTACCATGTTAGAATTAGTTCCAACAAAACCACTTACTTGTGAATATTGTCCACCTTGTGGCATTTTATTTTCTACTCCGTTGAATACTCCAGTTTTTCTAACTTGATTAATATTTCCCGTTCTATTCTGAATTACATTTTGAGGATTATTAAATTGATTATTCATTTGAGGTTGTACTCTATATTGAGTTGGTGGTTGTCCTTGTATTCCATTAACACCATTTTTTGCAAAACCGCTAACTTGTGAATATTGTCCTTGTCCCCCTCTATTTACTCCAATATTTCCTTGGTTGGTCATTCTTGGCTGTGCTACATTTGCTTGTTGTATTCCTTGTTGAACCCTTTGTACATTATTAATTGCACCAGTTTGAACTCTTTGCATTGGTTGTCCCTGTTGAAACTGCTGAACAGGGCGTTGTTGTCCTCCATTTACTATATTCGTATTTTCCATAATTTAATTTTTCCTCCTTAGTAGAACGCTTTTTCATACTCTAATAAATTTATACTATATAGAGATTAAATATTCAAGATTATTTATTACTTTTTTGCATTACATTTTTGTTTCTTTTTGTTTACAAAAAGAAACAAAATAAATTAACAAAATACATTATCCTACAAGATTTTCCAGCTCAAAACTAATTATTTCTACAGAAATAATTTTATTCAAACAATTTTCATTTTGTTTACTTTTAACCATTATATAATTAGATGTGTGTCCTTTAAAAAACTCTCCATCTTTTTCCTCAAATAAAACATCTACAGTCTTTCCAACATATTTTTCTAAATATTCTTTTTCATTTTTACTTGATAATAAAATTAGTCTTTTGCTTCTTTCATCCTTTTTGTCACCACTTATTTGATTCTCCATTTTTGCTGCTACAGTTCCTTTTCTTGGTGAATATTTAAATACGTGCATCTTATAAAATTTTATTTTTTCTAAAAAATTATAAGTTTCTTCAAAATCATTATCTGTTTCATTTGGGAAACCAACTATCACATCTGTAGTAAGAATAACATCATCATAAATTTTTCTTAATCTATTAACAACCTCCTCAAATTGTGCAGTTGTATACCTTCTATTCATTTCCTTTAGAGTTTTATCGCAACCACTTTGTAGTGATAAATGAAAATGATGACACATCTTTTCCAATTTTTTTATTCTATTGCAAAATTCTTCTGTAATAATTAATGGTTCTAATGAACCTAGTCTAATTCTTTCAATACCATTAATTTTATTTATATCTTCTAATAAATCTACTAGTCTATATTCATTTGTAAAATCTGTCCCATATGCAGAAACCTGAATTCCTGTAATTACAACTTCTTTTATACCTTTTTTAGCAATTTCAGTTATTTCTTTTATAATATTTTCTGGACTTCTGCTTCTAACTCTACCTCTCGCATATGGAATTATGCAATAACTGCAAAAATTATTACATCCATCCTGAATTTTTATTACAGCTCTTGTTTTTTCAGTATATGTAACTGATCCGAAATCGCAAAAAGTTTTTTCATCTACTTGCGTTTTTTCTTTTCCCTCAAAAAATTCATCTATGCATTTATCTATCACAGTTTTTTGAGCATTATTTAATATTAAATCAACTTCTGGTATTTTCTCAACTTCTTCTCTTGCTGTTTCCGCATAACATCCAACCGCAATTACCAAAGCATTCTTATTTAATTCTTTTGCGCGTCTTAACATTTGTCTTGATTTTCTATCAGACATATTTGTTACACTACAAGTATTTATTATGTATATATCAGCTTTTTCTTCAGGCTGAACAATTTCATATTTATTCATTAATTTTTGTATCATTCCATTTGTTTCATATTGATTAACTTTGCAACCTAAAGTATAAAATGCAACTTTTTTCATTTTACTGCTCCTTTTTATTTTAGATTTGCTTATTATAACATCTTTCTTTATCTATCTCAACTATTTCAAACATTGCACTTTACTTTAAATCTTTTTCACCAAAAAAGATACCCTATAAAAGAGTATCTTCAATATTTATTTTCTATCAATCATATCTAAATTATCAAGTGCTTTTCCTGTTCCTAATGCAACACATGAAACAGCATCTTCTGCAATCATAACATTAATACCAGTTCTCTCTTGTAATAATTTATCTAATCCATCAATTAAACATCCTCCACCAGTCATATATATTCCTCTATCACTAATATCAGCTGCAAGCTCTGGTGGTGTTTTTTCTAAAACAGCATGAACCGCATCAATAATCATATTTGTTGGTTCTTCTAGTGCTTCCATCATTTCGCTTGAATGAATTGTAAGTGTTCGAGGTAATCCTGTAATCAAATCCCTTCCTCTTATATCCATTTCAACATCTTGAATTTTAGGATAAACACAGCCAACGTTGACTTTTAAATCTTCAGCCGTTCTTTCACCAATCATCATATTATATTTTCTTTTAATATATCTTACTATTGCTTCATCAAATTTATCTCCTGCCACTTTTATTGATGAACTTACAACAGAGCCTCCAAGAGAAATAACAGCTATATCTGTTGTCCCTCCTCCTATGTCAACAATCATATTACCACAAGGTTTTGATATGTCTATTCCTGCACCAATTGCAGCAGCTATTGGTTCTTCTATTAAATAAACTTTTCTCGCACCAGCATTTGATGCAGCATCTATTACTGCTTTTTTTTCAACTTCTGTAACCTGAGATGGTATACAAATCATTATTCGTGGTGCAAATAAAAATTTTCCGCCAATTTTATTTATAAAATATTTAAGCATTTTTTCTGTGACTGTATAATCTGAAATAACTCCATCTCTAAGTGGCCTTGTTGCAACAATATTTCCAGGTGTTCTTCCAAGCATTCTTCTAGCTTCATGTCCTACAGCAAGAACTTCACCATTTATATTATTTACTGCAACTACAGATGGCTCCCTAAGTACAATTCCTTTTCCCTTTATATATGCAATTACTGTAGCTGTTCCTAAATCTATACCTATGTCTTGTCCAAACATCAGAATCATCCTTTCTGTTTCAAGTTATTTGCAAATCCGTTACGATTATATTACACTTTTTTTTAAATTTCAATTCATTTTATGAACTTTTTTATTTTTAATTTGTCTCACTTTATACATATTTATTTTATATATAAATTTAAAAAATATTCCAATTTTTTCTATTTCTTGATTTATAAACCAATTCCTTGTATAATAGAAAAATAAGGAGGTTTCACATGAAAAATAAAAAAATAATTTTAATTATATTAATATTAATTATACTCGCAATCATTTCTAGTATCTTTATATACTCTAATTTGCAAAAAGACAAAGAATTTGAGACTATAGCTGTTTATATAAAAGATATATACACTGATGATATTGATAACTATATAAAACAATTTTCTTCAATTAACTATATCAAAGATGTAGAGTTAGTCTCTAAAGATAACTTTGGGAACCATCTAAATAATAGTTCTTTGGGAAACAAATATGGTTCTAACATCAAACAGCAAATAATAGATTTGTTTCCAGAAAAGACAAATGTACTTTCACTAACAATTGATACCAAAAAAA
The DNA here is from genome assembly GCA_947588885.1 of uncultured Clostridia bacterium. Taxonomy (GTDB): domain Bacteria; phylum Bacillota; class Clostridia; order TANB77; family CAG-508; genus UMGS1994. The sequence goes on along the minus strand of CANQAH010000001.1, from coordinate 58,906 downwards.
CTGATAAATTTATAAAAAAATTCCAGAATAAAAATTATATTGAAAAAATTGAAAAAACTCAAAAAATTTATAGTGATTTCTTAAAAAATAATTCAAACATTCAAATACAAGCTTTTTTTAATTATGGAACTACTGAATCAGAAATTCAAAAAGCTAAAGACATTGTTAGTAAAATAGATGGTGTAGTAGAAGTACAAGTTTATACAAATCAAGAAGCACTTGACGAGTTAATGGAAAAATTTGAAGATAATAAAGACTTGTTGGAAAGTTATTCTGGCGATAGCAATATTTTTCCTAATTCTTTAATTATTAAAATTTCTGATTCTCAAGAAGTTAATAATATAAAAGAGCAAATTGAAAATCTTAAAGTAGATAATAAGTCTGTCATAGATGAGTGTAAATCTAATGATGCCTCATTAAGTTTAATTATAAAAAATTTAGATTTTTAAGCAACAACCAGGAGATAATATGGAAAACATTTCTTTAGAAAAATTAGAATTTAATAAAATACTTTTAAAACTTTCAGAATTTGCTATAACTGATAAGGCAAAAAAATCTTGCATAGATTTGTTGCCAAGTAATAATAAATCTAAAATTGAAAAAATACTTGCAGAAACATCAGAAGCTTTAGTTTTATTGTATCGAAAAGGAAATATTCCAATTTCTGAACTTAATAATATAGATGCTCATATTCTTGCTTTAAAAAATCAAAACTTTTTATCTATAAAATCTCTTTTAGAAATAAATCAAGTTTTAAAAATCTCTAGAGAATTAAAAGAATATTATTTTAATGAGCAGTTAAATAAAACAGATATACTTACAAATTACTTTAATAATCTATACACAAATACAAGAATCGAAAATAAAATTTCAAATTCAATCATAGATGAAAATTCTTTAGATGATAGAGCCTCTGAAAATTTATATAAAATTAGGCAAGAAATTAAAAATACTCAAAAATCTATAAAAGGTAAATTACAATCTTTGCTATCATCAAAATATTTGCAAGAACCTATCATTACAGTAAGACAAAATAGATTTGTTGTTCCTGTAAAGTCAGAATATAAAACTGAAATTAAAGGATTCATCCATGATACATCAACTAGTGGTGCAACTATTTTTGTTGAACCACTATCTGTTTTTGAATTAAATAACAAGATTTCAGATTTAACAAACCAAGAAAATATTGAGATTGAAAAAATTCTTCAAAAGCTCTCTTCTCTATTTTTCGATATTACATCAGAATTAGAAAATACTTATAATTTAATTTGTATGTTAGATTTTATTTTTGCAAAAGCAAAATATTCTAGATTTTTAGATGGTAATTGTCCACAGATTAATAACAAAAAGTTGATAACTTTGGAAAAAGCAAGACACCCATTATTGAATAAAGAAATTGCTGTTCCAATAGACTTAGAAATTGGCAAAAATTTTTCAACTTTACTTATAACAGGTCCAAATACAGGTGGCAAAACTGTTACATTAAAAACTGTTGGGCTACTTACTGCCATGGCAATGAGTGGACTTCATATACCAGCTTCAGAGAAAAGTTCAATCTACGTTTTTGATAATATTTTTGCGGATATTGGTGATGAACAAAATATATTAGAATCATTAAGTACTTTTTCATCTCACATAAAAAATATTGTTCATATACTCAATAATTCTACAGATCAAAGTTTAGTTTTACTAGACGAACTAGGTTCTGGAACAGATCCTGTGGAAGGTTCGCATCTTGCATTAAGTATATTAGAAAGTTTAAAAGAAAAAGGCATTATAACTTTAGCAACAACTCACTATCAAGAATTAAAAGAATATGCTTTAATTACAGAAAGCGTTGAAAATGCAAGTTGTGAATTTGATATAGAAACACTATCTCCAACATATAAGTTATTAATTGGCGTCCCAGGAAAAAGTAATGCATTTGAAATTAGTAAAAAATTAGGATTACCATCAGAAATTTTAGATAAAGCTAAAAATTCTATTAATTCTAATACAGCAAAACTTGAAGATTTACTAAAAGAAATTTATGATAATAAATCAAAAATTGAATCTGAAAAAGAAAAAATCTATAAAAACTCTAAAGAAATAGAATCTATAAAAGTTGATTTAATTACGCAAAAAAATGAACTAGAAAAAAATAGAAAAGAATATATAAATAAATATAAACAAGAGGCAAAAGAAATTTTACTTGAAGCTAAAGAAGAAGCAAATGCAATTATAAAAGAAATGAATGATGAAAAAAACAATTCTTCTAAAGCACATTCTTTGCGTAAAAAGCTAAATGAAAAAATATCAGAATTTTCTTCTTCTGAAAACTCTGATGAGCAATATGAAGAAATAAATGAAAGTGAAATTACACCAGGAAAAATTGTATATGTTCCTTCTTTCAGTAAAAATGGAACTATTCTTAGTTATCCAAATCAATCAAAAAAAGTTAATATACAAATTGATAATATAAAAACAACACTTTCAATTTCTCAAATTGCACCAGCAAAACAAATTAATAAAAATAAAGAAATTTCTAAAAAAGAATTTAGTAATTTTGTTCCAAAACAAGTTAGTACAGAATTAAATGTAATTGGATTAAATGTTGAAGAGGCAAACCTTTTGGTTGATAAATTTTTAGATACTAGTGCCATTTCAAAACTTGAAACAGTAAGAATTGTACATGGCAAAGGGACTGGTACATTAGGAAAAGGAATTCAAAAATATTTAAAAAATCATCCTCATGTTAAAAGTTACAGATATGGAACTTATGGTGAAGGCGAAATGGGAGTCACTGTAGTTGAATTGAAATAATGTATAATAAGAATGTACGGGAAACTATTAGAACAATAGCGGACAATATGTAATCTGCCAAAAGAAAAATCATCCTGGATTGTCCGCGTCAATTGTTCGCCCGCCAAAATTTCTTTAGAAATTTTGTGTGGATTTGTAGCAAAGCCTTTATATAATATGAAATGCAGAGCACTTTCCTATTATATAAAAAAAGACACTTTCAAATGAATTCAAATAATATTTGGATTCATTTTTTTAGTGCCCCCTCTTTTTTTAATTACATTTTTCTAAATACCCCTGCAACTTTTCCAAGAATTTTACAATCTGGTACTATTATCGGTTGCATTGTAGAATTTTCTGGTTGTAGCCTAATATGATCTTTCTCTTTATAAAAAGTTTTAACTGTTGCTTCATCTTCAATTAAAGCAACAACTATTTCACCATTTGATGCTGTATTTCTCTTTTTAACTAAAATATAATCTCCATCCAAAATTCCAGCTTCAATCATGCTCTCTCCTCTAACTGTAAGCATAAAGCATTCGCTATTTCCAACAAAATCAATTGGAATTGGAAATGTATCAGTAACATTTTCAACTGCCAAAATTGGAAGTCCTGCTGAAATTTTTCCAACTACAGGTACTTCTACTAATTCTTTTTGAGTATATACCTCTTTTTCTCCAGGTGTGAAAGTTTCTTGTTCCTCTAATGCCCCGCCTTTAAGCAACTTTAATGTTCTTCCTTTTTGTTGTTCTTTCTTTATATATCCTTTTTCTTCTAATTGATTTAAATAACCATGCACAGTTGCAGTAGATTTTAAATCAACAGCTTTTCCTATTTCTCTAACTGAAGGTGGATATCCTTTTATTTTTATTTGTTTTTCTATAAATTTCAATATTGCCTTTTCTCTTTTATTTAGCACATTTGGTTCTTTTTTCTTCACTTTCATCACTCCTACATTTTTATTGTTTATGATAATATCATAAAACTTTTTGTTTGTCAAACAAAAGTTTTGCATTTTTTTATTTGTTTTTTTGTTATTCTTCTGTTATTTTTTTGTAACTTTGTAATAAAAAAATAATAGGATTGATAAGTTATTTTGTTGAAAAAGCTAAAATATAAGAATATAATTTTTATAAATAATATTAGGGAGATAAAAATGGATTTTACGAAAGATATTTATATTAATAAAGAAAAAATTGTTGAAAATTCTGAAATTGTAATACTTTATAAAGGGTTTTTATTCTCAAATAACCCTTCCGATGAAGTATATATCTCATATGGATATGGAAATCTATGGGATAAGAAATCAGAAATAAAAATGAAACCATCAACTTTTGGTTGCCTTGCTACAGTTAAAATTGAAGGTAACGATAATTTTCAATTTTGTTTCAAAAATAGTTTTGAACAATGGGATAATAATAATGGTGCAAATTATATTTTACCAATTCAAGAATCAAGTGATGTTCTTGAATTTGAGCCATTAGCTGATACAAGAAAAGAAGTTGAAATTGAAATACCTGATGTTTCAGAACCTTTAGTTGAAAAAGAAGTTGTTAACGAACCTATTCTTGAAACTTCTGTCGTTACATCTGATACAATATCTTTTGATAATACTGTTGATATAGAAGACATTTCTAAACAAACTATTCCTAATAATACTCTATTTACTCAAGTTACAACAAATGAAGAAAATGAAAAAGTTTTTTCTGAAAATGTTGTTAAAAATGAAGACAACTCAGCATATACTGAATTTTCAAAAATCACTGATGCTGCTAAGAAGCAATCAGCTCAAGCATTTGATGAAGACAAAGTAACTGCTGGTTCAGTTTATGTTAATTCACTTGTAAAAGATATTGATAAGCCTGAGAGCACTCCTTTAATTACTGAGGATTTGTACATAGAAAAATCTTTAATAAAAACAGATGAAAATAATTTAGATGCACCTGGATTATTAGGAAAAATCAAATTAGCCTTCACAAAAATTGTAAAAATGGTTAAATCTATTTTAAGTCCATCTGATTCTAAACATTAAGAACAAAAGCGGACATTATTAGCATTTTCACTATTTATAACATTTTAAAGTCCGCGTCTTTGTTCTATGTGCCAAATTTTTGTTAAAAAATTTGTGTGCAAGTTTGGCGAAGCCTTTATATTATAGGAAATTCGGAGAACTTTCCTATAATATAACAAAAGCGGACATTATTAACATTTTCACTATTTATAACATTTTAAAGTCCGCGTCTTTGTTCTATGTGCCAAATTTTTGTTAAAAAATTTGTGTACAAGTTTGGCGAAGCCTTTATATTATAGGAAATTCGGAGAACTTTCCTATAATATAACAAAAACGCGAACTTAAAATCTTTTTAAGTCCGCGTTTTTATTTTAATCACCAAATTTGGTATATTTTCAAATAAGTCACATTTAATATTATACATTTTGATTTAATTAATAATCATACCATTCAAATTCCCAATCAAGTAATTTAACAGTATCTCCTTCTTTTACTCCCATTTCACGTAACTTATCATTTATTCCTATATCTTGTAATTTTCTTTCAAGATACGACATTGATTCATTGTCTCCAATATTTACTCTGCCCATTAATTTTTCCACAGCTGGACCTGAAACAATATAATCACCATCCACAATTTCCACATCAAAGCCTTCAATCTCATCTTCTAATGTATATACTACTTTATCTTCAATATCAAATAATTCTTCTTTTGGTAATGTTTTTAATACTTTAGAAACATGGATAAATAATTCTTTTATTCCTTCCCCTGTTACTGCTGAAATTTTAAACAACTCTATTTTTTCTTTTTTAGCTAATTCTTCAAGTTCTTTAAAACCTGTATCGTCTTGCATTATATCTACTTTATTTGCAACAATAATCTGCTTTCTTTCACTTAATTTTTCACTATAATTTTTAAGTTCTTTATTTATAATATGAAAATCCTCAACCGGATTTCTTCCTTCACTTCCAGAGCAATCTATTACATGTAATAATAATCTTGTTCTTTCAATATGTCTTAAAAATTGAAGTCCTAAGCCAACACCTTCACTTGCTCCTTCAATAACTCCTGGAATATCAGCTAATACAAAACTATCACCAAACTCAGTTTTTACAACTCCCAAATTTGGATGAATTGTCGTAAAATGATAATTGGCTATTTTAGGAGTTGCTGCTGTTACTCTTGACAAAAGTGTTGATTTTCCTACATTTGGGAACCCTATCAATCCAACATCTGCAAGCATTTTTAACTCTAAAATAACTTCTTTTTCAATTCCTTTTTCACCATCTTGTGCAAATCTTGGAGCCTGCCTTGTTGAAGTCGCAAAATGTGAATTTCCTTTTCCTCCTCTTCCACCTGGAAGAACTAATTTTTTTTGTCCATCTTCTGATATATCAGCAATTACTTTTCCTGACTCAGCATCTTTAATAACAGTTCCTTTTGGTACTTTTATTACTAAATCTTCACCACTTTTTCCAAATTTATGTGCACCGCTTCCATTTTCACCATTTTGTGCTTTAAACTTTTTATTATATCTAAAATCAATCAAAGTATTACTATCAGGATCAACTTCAAAATATATGTCTCCGCCTTTTCCGCCATCTCCACCATCAGGTCCACCAGCAGCTACATATTTTTCTCTACGAAAAGAAACAGCTCCATTTCCACCGTCTCCTGATTTAATTATTATTTTTGTGTAGTCAACAAACATAATTCTCTTCACTTTCTATTTTATAAATCTATTTTATACCTATTTTCTTTTCTAATCTTCTAGTAGCTTCGAAGCTTCGGAAAAGAAACAAGTATTACTAGGCAAAATTTAATTTTGAACACCGGAATGTATGTAGATACATATAAATTCAAAATTCATTTTTAGCACTGCAATACAAAGTTTATTTCTCATATTTTTTAACTTCGGAAAAGAAACGAGTATTACTAGGCAAAATTTAATTTTGAACACCGGAGTGTATGTAGATACATATAAATTCAAAATTCATTTTTAGCACTGCAATACAAAGTTTATTTCTCATATTTTTTAACTTCGAAAAAGAAACGAGTATTACTAGGCAAAATTTAATTTTGAACACCGGAGTGTATATAGATACATGTAAATTTAAAATTTATTTTTAACACTGCAATACGAAGTTTATTTTTCATATTTTTAACTTCGGAAAAGAAACGAGTATTACTAGGCAAAATTTAATTTTGAACACCGGAGTGTATATAGATACATGAGGATTTCAAAATTAAATTTTAACGACGTAAGACGAAGTTTATTTTTCGAAGGAATTTATTGGTCGAAGTAGTCAAGCTTCATAGCCTTCTTCACCTTCGCCATAACTTCCTTGGCTTTTTTCCTAGCCTTCTCTGTCCCCTTAATTAAAATCTCATCAACTAATTCCGGATGAGCCTCATAATAAGCTCTTTTTTCTCTCATAGGTTTTAAAGTATCTGCAATATTTTTAGCTAATTGTTTCTTACATGCAACACAACCTCTAGTTCCTGCTTTGCATTCAGCACAAACATTTTCACATTCTTCTTTTGTACTAAACAAATTATGATAATATGCAACCATACATATATCAGGATTCCCTTTATCATCTTTTTTTATTCTTGATGGATCTGTTACTGCACTCATAACTTTTTTATTTATTTCTTCTTCTGAATCAGATAAGTAAATTGCATTTCCTAGAGATTTTCCCATCTTTTCATTTCCATCTAAACCTTTTATTCTCTTTGTTTCAGATAAATATGCTTCTGGTTCTCTTAAAACTTCTCCATATATACTATTAAACTTACGAACTATTTCTCTACATTGTTCAATTAATGGTTGCTGATCTTCTCCAACTGGAACTATTGTTGCATCAAAAGCAGTAATGTCAGCTGCTTGGCTCACTGGATAGCCTAAAAATCCATAAGTTACACTTTCACCAAATAATTCTTTTTTCTGAGCAATCTCAGTTTTAACTGTTGGGTTTCTTTCTAATCTAGCTATAGTAACTAAATTTGAATAAAATACAGTAAGTTCCGCAACTTCTGGAATCATTGACTGAATATAAATTGTTACTTTTTCTGGATCAATTCCAACAGATAAATAATCTATAACAACTTCTCTTACATTCTTTCTTACTTTTTCTGGATTATTAAAATTATCTGTTAAAGCCTGAACATCCGCTACTAAAATATAGCATTCATCAACTTCATCCTGCATTTTAACTCTATTTTTTAAAGATCCAAAATAATGACCAATATGTAATCTTCCTGTAGGTCTATCACCTGTTAACATTATTTTCTTTTCCATAAATCTTCTCCTTAATTTTATTATACTCTCTCATTAAAACTATTGTTAATTATACTGTATTTAAGCCAATTTTACAAGTAAATTATATAAAAGAAATACCTAAACTTTAGGCAATTCTATTTTATTATATGCCATATTAATTATTACTCATAATAACAAAAATAAACCCGTTTTATCAAAAAGGTAAAACGGGTTTATTTTTATTATTTTACATCTCTTATTTTAATAAGTTTTGTCCAAAATATAATTCCAATTCCTGCAGTAAATACAATCATAATTATAACTTCATTTTTTCCTGCATATGGTAATTTTTCAGGTGATACCGTATTATCTACTTCTTTTTTAGTATCACTTCCTTTATCATCTCCATTATCGTTTTTAGGACTAGCACTTGGTTTTACTTCTTCTGCCGATATTTTTACAGATGGACTATCTTCTAAAAGCACTTTTTTCTCTTGTTGATTTTCTTTATATGTAACTTCAATTTTTTCATTTGTTAAAATTTCTTTGTCTAGTAAATTAGGATCATTTATATCATTTAATTTTATTGTATATTCCAGTGTTTTTTTAGAATTTCCTTCTATATTTCCTAAATTTGCCGTAATCGATTTATCTTCATTTATTACTGCATCTTTGTTATTTGACGATAGGGTAATTGTTGCATTATCTTTTATAATATCCAAAAAATAATCCTTTACTACTACATCCGTAATTTCAGTACCAACTTCTTCAATTATATCCTCATAAATATTTTCAGTAATTACCGTTTCTAAAGTATCATTTGATAAACTATACATTTTTCCATAAGTAGGATTTTCTAATGTTCCATAAAGATCTTTAACATATGGACTACCATCAAATTCTAGTACTAATTCCCCTGTATCTACCTTATACCATTTTTGATCGAAACTAGTATCAGCAGGTCTTAATAATATAAAACTAATATTTTTATCTTTTAATGCTAGCATTGCACTTTTAGTTTGCTTTACTATTTTCTCATGCTTTGCTATAACAACTTCTTCAGTAGTTTGATATTGAGAAACCGTTACTTCTGATTTAACTCCAACAGCAATTTTAGGAACATTATCATAAAGTGAAATAAGTATTTTGTTTACATTGTCAGAATAACTATTTGCAGCAATTTTCAACGCTGCTTCTAAATTATAATAATATCTTTTCTTTTCTCCATTCATATTTTTTATTGCTGATATTAGACTCTCTACATTATCTGTTGGAGAAATTACTACTTCTGAATCATTTTCTGTTCCAACTTTATCTCCTTCATCCTTTTCTCCTTTTATACGTTTTCCATCTACAATTTTTGAATCAGATAATCTTCCTTGTAAGCCAATAACACCAATTTTAACTTTGCTATTTCTTTCTAATATCTTTTTAGTCAATGTTTCAATATATGAAGTATACTCATTTAAATTACCATTTTCACAAACTATTTCTTCTGGAACAATTAAAAAAATTTCTGTATTTTCATATCTTTTTTCTTGTTCACTACTTTTTTTCGTATTATCTATAGTAACTTTTATATTGATTTCACCAGTTGTTTCATTTGATGAGGTTATTTCTTTTGTAATTTTGCCATATCCATCTTTCAAATTTGTTGATGCTATCTTTTTTACAACTTGCATTTTAGGAGTTGCTGCACTTACTGTAGAAAATACAAATGCATAGATAAAAATTAACATAAATATAAATATTCTTACTATTCTTTTCATATTACACCTATATTAAATACAAAATTTTACAATTTTATTGTAATAATAATAAAATTTATTTTCAATTATCTATTTTCTTTCTTAACCTTTTCATATTGAAATATTGGGATTCTATAATTTATTTCTTTTTATTTACATTTTTTTATCAAATTTTACTTTATATTTTTTCAAAGAATTCCTATTTGAATATTATGTAAATTTATGTTATACTTATATAACACTAATTTATAAGGAGGTACTACAATGTTTACCGATCAGAAATATCAGCATGAGGATACAGAATGTGGTCATTCAGAGGCTTGTAAAAATTGCATATTCAATCGGAACAAAGTAGACCAGCAGCCTAATTCAGAGGAAAGATATTTTGGCAGTTATCCTTTTGATATGGATGAATTCATCTCCAAAATGATCGATTCTCATAAATAGGTTGTATCATCAAAGGCTGAAATGTAGCCTAAAAATTAACGCCGTGCAGACTTCCAACTGCACGGCGCTAACTTTTTACTTATTTCTAAAATTTTATTTTTTCGTTAAGCCAATCTTCTAACTCATCAATTTTGACTCTAACTTGTTCCATAGTATCTCTATCTCTTATAGTCACTGATTCATCTTCTAATGTATCAAAATCAACTGTTACACAATATGGTGTACCAATTTCATCTTCTCTTCTATATCTCTTTCCAATACTTCCTGCTTCATCATAATCACACATAAATGATTTTGAAAGTCTGTTATATACCTCTTGTGACTTGTCACTTAATTTTTTAGATAAAGGTAAAATTGCAACTTTATATGGTGCTATAGCAGGATGTAAATGTAATACTAATCTCGAATCTCCTTCACCTAATTCTTGTTCTTCATAGCCATTGCATAAGAAAGCTAATGCTAGTCTATCAACACCAACAGATGGTTCAATTACATAAGGAATATATTTTTCATTAGTTTCAGGATCTAAATATGACATATCTTCTTTTGAATGTTCTTGATGTCTTGATAAATCATAATCAGTTCTATCAGCAATTCCCCATAATTCACCCCATCCAAATGGATATAAAAATTCAATATCTGTTGTTGCCTTACTATAAAACACAAGTTCCTCTTTAGCATGTTTTCTATATCTAATATTATCTTCTTCCATTCCTAAATTTAATAAGAAATCTCTACAATATTTTTCCCAGTATTCAAACCATTCTAAATCAGTTCCTGGTTGACAGAAAAATTCATATTCCATCTGTTCAAATTCTCTTGTTCTAAATATAAAATTTCCTGGAGTAATTTCATTTCTAAAAGCTTTGCCAATTTGTCCAATAGCCATTGGAACTTTTTTTCTTGATGTTCTTATAATATTTTTAAAATTAACAAAAATACCTTGACAAGTTTCAGGTCTTAAATAAACTGTTGAAGTTGAATCTTCAGTTACTCCTTGAAAAGTTTTAAACATCAAATTAAATTGTCTAATTCCAGTAAAATCATGTTTTCCACAATTTGGGCAATTAATATTATTATCATCAATGTATTTAATTAAAGCTTCATTGCTCATACCATCTGCACAAATATCTTTTCCATTTTCTTGTGCCCAATTTTCAATTAATTTGTCTGCCCTGTGTCTAGTTTTACAAGCTTTACAATCAATTAATGGATCTGCGAAAGTAGCCACATGTCCAGTTGCTACCCAAGTTTCAGGATTCATTATTATTGCAGAATCAATTCCCACTGCATCATTTCTCTCTTGTATAAATTTTTTTCTCCATGCATTTTTGATGTTATTTTTTAATTCAACACCTAAAGGTCCATAATCCCAAGTATTTGCAAGTCCTCCATAAATTTCAGAGCCTGCATAAATGTAACCTCTTGCTTTGCAAAGATTAACAATGTCTTCCATGTTTTTTACCATAATGTTTTCCTCCTTTTTCTTATTTGCTAGGAGATGAAAGCTTTTTTATCTACGTTTTTTATTAGATCAGATTTAAAGTAAATTGCTATCAAAATTTCTAAAAATTATACATGTTCATTAAGAATTCTTGATTAAAATTTACCAGTGCAAAATAGTGATTTTTTAACATCAAAAAGAGCTTCCATCCCACAAGGGACGAAAGCTCTATCTTCCGCGGTTCCACCCTAATTGATTTAAAATCCACCTTAATTAAAAATTTGCTCCAAAGTTCCATCCTATATTTCTTAACACTAGTTTCCACCGTCTCTAGCTCTCTGTAGATAAGTAAAATATATTCACTCTTTATCAACGCAATATAAAATATGTAACTATTTTAATATGTTTTTGCGTAAATGTCAAATTTTCTCAATAATTTTAGTCTAAAAGTGATTTAAATAACTCATCAAATGCATTATCATCAATTTTATTAATATTCACAATTTTTCCTTTATAAAATTCTTCTAAATCTATTCTTTGGCCATCATAATACAAAATTCCATTTTGAATATCTTTCAATCTTTCATATTCTTTAGGAAATTGTTTGCATCTTTCTTCTCTATCTTCTAATTTTTCAACTCCAATATAAGCATTTTTTCTCTTTAAAAAATATGTTGTCATTACATTTTTTATAATTCTTGATCTATATTTCAAATATGAGTTTACTTTTGTATTATTAATTGAGAAACATTTCCCATGCCAAAATATAAGCATATTTCTGTTTAAATTATTAAAATAATTGAAAAAATATTGTGAAAATAAAGCTATTATCTCATTTGATCTATTATATTTTTCTTTATCCAAATCTTCAATTACAGACATTGGATTAGTAAAAACGAAACTCACTTCATCTGAACCAAATATTGCTAAACAATGATACTTACTAGTAAAATACTCTACTGTCCTTTCCAATTGTTCTGCAAAACTTCCTTTATAATTATTAAATAAATCTATATCTTTATTTTTAGTCACATTTTTTCCATCAAGTCTTATAACTAAAGGTTCTTTTGTACTTATCCCCATACTATATTTGTTTTGTATTTGCTTAAAATAACTTATCCACATTTGTTTTCACCATAATAAAAAATTTAGTAGAGAATCGAATTGATCCTCTACTGCATACAATAACTAATAAAACTAGTTCTACAATTCAATTCGTGAACATAAATTCAATCTACAAATTATATGCATTTAAATTTTATCATACCAATATTTTTCTTGCAATATTTGGCCAATTATTCAACCAATCTCGTTTTGTATTGAAATAATTCTTTAAAATGATCTGTGGATAATTTGGGCAACTGTTGATATTTCAAACAAAATTCAACACTCATTACAGAAGTATATCGTTCAAACACTAGTAATTTCAGCATCTTTATCTTTTACGTAAACTATTTGTAATATTTTCCATTCACATTTGTTCATTGTGGATAATGTGGATAACTTTGTTAATAACCTATTTCATCGATATTTTTCGACATAGTTATTCACAGTTTTAATTAGTATACATTTTTAGTTTACAGAAAACTTTTATTTTTATTTTTTATGTGCACTATATATTTTTTGCAACAATTTCTTTGTTCTCATATTTTTTCCAGAATTTTACATGATTTTTCCTTTTCTTGCCTTTAAATTTTCTATACTATTTTTGTTTCTAATTTATTTTTTCAAAAAATTTTTTTATAGTATTCTTATATCAAATATAGCTATATTTATTATATTATTTAATGGAGGTAATTATGAAATTAAAGAAAAAAGTAATTTTAATTTCATTTGTATTAATTGTTTTATTAACATCTGTAATAGTATATGCTACAACATCTTCAGCCCCTACAGAAAAAACCAAAGTAGTAACAAGTGAAATGAAAAATATATCTTTAGATATATTAAAAACATTAAACTCAACTAATTCTATTCTATCAACAAATGTAGTTTATGATGATATTAGAGAAAAAGATTTGTATAGAGTTTGTACAGAAAAATATATGATTGACTTAGACGCTTCCAATAATCTAGTTGGCATATATTGTACAAATACCAGTCCTGTATCAACCACTACAGTTGCTACTGAAGAACAAGCAAGAACTATGATCGAAAATAAATATAAAGAGTTAAACTTGCCTTCTGATTATGAGCTATCTTATTTAGCCAGATTTGATGATGAAATTTGGCAAGCAAATTTTGAAAAAAATTATAATGGTGTTTACAATAAATATGAATCAGTAAAAGTATTTTTTATTCCTGAAAACAATGAAATTGTTGCTTTAACTGTATTTAATGAAGGTCATGATGATTCTCCTGTTTCTGTAAGTAAAGAAGATGCAATATCATCTGCTGCCAAAAATCTAGGAATTGATACTTCAGAAATTGTTTCTGCATCTTTAAGTATGGAAAAAGCAAACAATTTTTATGATAAATCAAATGAAGACAAATCTATTCATACATCTTGGGTTATTCAAACATCTGATAATTCAATAGTATACATAGATGCTTCTGACAATAATGTAATTGGAGGTGACTGTGTAAATGAATAAAAAAATTATTTCAATTGTATGTTTAATTATCATTTTATTAGCTATTTTATCTTCTACAGTTAATGCTTCAGCAAGTGCAAAAGTTTTTTCAAGTAGTAAAAGTTCAAGTTATAAAAATTGTGGCACTTATGCTGTTGCTGGATTAAGTGAATTAGGATATGATCCTTGTACATCAAGTATGGGAGCAATAACAAGAAATTCAATGCTTGAATGGATAAAAAATACCGGAAATGGATATGCAATGTATGTTCATACTTTCGGTGGAACAGGATATTTCAATGATTATTATGGATATTCAATAGATAATACTATGATTTCAGGTAACTGGGATTTTGTTTATATAGATTCATCATACAGTGCTAGTTCATCAGAACTTGCAGATGCATTTCATACAACAGGTTATTCAAATAGATGTTTCTTAGGTTGGAATGGAAGTGTAACAACTGCTGATTCTGAAACATTTAATTATTATTTTTGGCTTACATATGTAGGAACATCTAGTATCAGAAATGCAGCAGTAAATGCAGCTGCTCACGTTCCTGGTGCTGGAACATCTCCAATTAAACTTTATGGAAGCAAAACATATTATGGAACAGCTAGATAAATCTAGCTGTTCTTATTTCTTATTGATTTTGTAAGCCCATTAATAAATTCACCAGTATTACTATCAACAAAATAAATTTTATCATTAACTACTGTTTTCCATACTTTTCTGATATCAGGCTTTAAATTTTCTATTTCTGTTATTTCAAAATTACCTTTATCTATTTCCTCAATTAAATTCGATCCTGTTTCATAACTAAAATCATCAACTTCTTTAATTGTTAGATAAATATCATCTGCATTTACTCCATTTTCTATAAATATATTTTTGGCTTCTTCTTTAGAAATTAAAATTTCTTTATCAACATAATTATAACTATTACATACTATTGAACTTAATTTACCTTCAATAAACGCTAACGTCACACTCTCATAATAATTATAAATATCTCCATATTTCTTTGCTAATTTAATATTTTCTACATCACCATTCTTATCGCTTTCACAAACCTCATAATCTGTAGGTAATTCTAATTTAGTATATATTTCTTTAAATTTTTCTTTATTAATTTCTGAATTTTCTAAATCTAAATCAGTATAATCAATAAGTGTATTATTTTCAGCATCAATTCTCATTAAATATTTTTCATTCTTTATAGTCCAACAAATTTTTCTTAATTGATAATCTCTGATTAAATGTAAATCATCTTGGTTAACATTTCCATCATGTCCTAGAACAACTAAATAATCATTTATCTTCTTAGTTGCATCCTCTCTAGATACAATAGCCATTTCTTCTGGAATATCTTCATTTAATTCAGAAATCGTATATTTATTACCTATAAACACATTTCTATAAAGTGTAATCGTTGCATATACTAATCCACTCAATAAGCATACTGATGAAATTAATACTAAAATAATCTTTAATGTATGTTTCATTGAAGTATCGCGCATTTCAGGATATTTTTCAAATAGTTTCTTTTTCAATTCCTTTCTAGCTCTGTACAAAGTAGATTTGAAACTTACAACATTTTTTCCCATAATATTAGCTGCAGCTTTATTTGATAAATCCTTAATATAAATTAATTCTATAATTTCTTTATATGTATCTGGTAACTCATCCATTATAGATTTCAAAATTTGTTTTTCTTCTGCATGTTCTCCAATTTCTTCTAAGTCGAAATCATCATCTTTAATTGTTTCAATGTCACAATCAGAATTTCTATTTTCTCTTACCTTCTTCTTTCTCACATAATCAATTATTACATTATTTGCATTAAGTAAAATGAAATTATAAAAATTACCTTTGCTACTATCATAACTATCCAAATATTTATAAACTCTTATAAATACTTCTTGTACTAAATCTTCAATATTATTATCATTGCCAATCTTAGAAGTCACATAGGATTTAACTTTTTCATAATATTGCTTATAAATTTCTTCAAAAGTTTTATCATCAATAGCTTTTAATTTTTCTACTAATATTTCTCCGTTCAATTTTTTCCTCTTTTTTAAAATTTTTTTATTTTTTTGCGCTACTTTTTAATACTTGATGCGTAATTATATATAGAGAAAGGTTTAGAGAGTTTTTTATGATTAGTTTTTTTGTTTGTTGCAATGATTTAGATTATACATCAAATTTGTGTAATTCAATTTTATTATCATGTAATAATGTCACTTTGGTTGGTTTTTCAAGTAAACTTTCAAAAGATGTTATTAGACTTTGCAAAACGAAAAAACCAAATGTAATAATAACTTCTAGAACCTCGGACATAATATTACGTCATTTCCTTGACTTTAATTATATTACTATAACTATATCACAAATTCCAGAATTATCCATTAAAAAAATATGTAATTTACTAAAAATTTTTTCTAGAGAAACACGATATAGTAAAAGAGTAAATATATATAACTTTAAAATTCACGCTATCAAAGTTTTAGAATGGATGCATTTCAATCCTAATCTAATTGGAACTAGATTTATTTTAGATTGCTTAGCTTATATTTATGATGCTGAAAATATTAATCTTCGTAAAAGAGATCTATTTACTTTCATTTCTAATAAATATGACATAAATATATTTAGTGTATATTGGAATATTTATACAGCTATAGATGAAATGTGTAATACGAGTTCAGACTTCTTTAAGAAGATTGTTTACGGGACTACAGAAGAAATTAACATACAAACAGTTATTAAAGCTTTTATTGCTATATACTAGAAGTATTAATTCTGCAAGTTCACTCAATTGAACTGATTTATATTTTTTCAATCAGCAATTCAGTTGTTCTCTAAACCACGAACTTGCAGAACTAATACTTCTAGTTTTTACTTAATATATTTTTTTTATTCATACAACCAAAAAGGGACAAATTCATATGGATTTGTCCCTTTCCCCTTTTATAATTATTCTGTTCTTAAAGCTTCAACCGGATCTTTTTTACTTGCAACTTTTGCAGGTATTAATCCAGCAATCATTGTTAATATCATACTTATTAAAATAAGTACAATTGCACCAACTAGTGGTAATTTTGATAAGTTAGAAACATCAGCTACATTTTTTATAATCACATTTATTGGAATATTAAGTAATAATGTTACACCAATTCCTATAAGTCCAGCAACAAATCCAATAATAAATGTTTCCGCATTAAATACTCTTGATATATCTTTCTTAGAAGCACCTATACTACGCAATACACCAATTTCTTTGATTCTTTCAAGAACTGAAATATATGTTATTATTCCAATCATTATTGAAGAAACTACTAAAGAAATACCAACAAAAGCTATAAGTACATAACTAATCATGTTTACAATTACAGTAACAGAAGTCATCATTGTTGCAACCATATCAGTATATTGAATTACATCTTCTTCTTTTCCTTCATCTCTTTTTGATTGATTATATCTTTCAATATCATCTGTTATTTTATCTTTACTTTCAAAATCAATTGGATATATATTAATTGATGCTGGTGAATCTAAGTCACAAATTCCTAAAGTTAATAAATTATCATCAAGCGTTGCATCAGCCATTTCTGTGTATGAAGCTATTACCCCAGCAAGTTCTTCTTTACTTAAATTAGCCATAGAAGCTTGTTGTTCTGGTGTAAGTTTTGAATAATCAAACCCAGCTGATGAATTTGAACTTGCATCTGAAAATTTTTTACCAGTAAATACATTTATCTCAGGATTAGCTAACTGTTCTTTTGCAATTTCTGTTTCATTGATTTTATTAATAATATGTTCTGTAAGTTCTTTTTTATATCCTACAATTCCCATACCACTCATTGAAGTTGCTGCAGCTTCTTCTTTAGGTCTAATTACACCAACAATTTTTATTTCTTCTGCATTAGCAATTTTTTCTTTCAAATATGCTTCATCATTCTTTCTGCTAAACCACATATCTCCTTGTTTTTCATAATAATCAGTATTCAAAAGAATTCTATACTTTAATCCTATAAAATCATCATATGTATATGTTTCATCTTCAAGTTCTTCTAATTCTTCATCATTCATTATTTTATGCATCTTTTCAGTTATCTCAGCCTGATCTTTAATTCCTAATGAATATAATGTATAATCACTTACTTCATTATTTTTATTAACTGATATTACTACTTCATTATAATTTTGAGGCCAATTTCCAGCTAATACATCATATTGAGATTCTAATAATTCTTGATTATCTAGCATTTCTTGCCATACATCCATTGATTGTCCCATCACATATGAAGAAGAGTCTGATGAAGTTGCCATTCCTAATTTTTCAAAAGTAGTAGCTGGATTAACTTGAACAACCCCATTTTCAGTATCATCCTTATAAATATTTAGAGTAATATTATATCCATATTGAACAGCATTAGAATATTTTTTTACATCATTATCAGTTTCTTCAATATATTTTTTGAAATCTGTTAAGTTATTCCTCTGAACCTTTTTAGAAATAGTATCAAAAACTTCGCCTATCATTTGTCTAGAATGAATTTGATCATCATTATATTCTTTTTCTTGCTGATCCATAAATAATTCCATCATTGATGCAGCGTCTACACTTTCTTCTTGAATTGTAAGAGGATAATTTGAAAGCGTATCTTCTTGAACCTTATCAATATATTTTTGCACACCATTTGACAATGAAAGTATTAAAGCTATACCAATAATACCTATACTTCCAGCAAAAGCAGTTAAAAATGTTCTACCTTTTTTAGTCATTAAATTGTTTAAACTTAATGATAAAGCTGTAAAGAAATTCATTGATGTTTTTCCAGTTTTAGCCTTTAAATTTTTCTCTTTTTTTCTGTCTTCTTCTGTGTATGGATTTGAATCACTAATAACTTTTCCATCTAAAGCTTTTATTAACCTTGAAGAATATTTTTC
This sequence comes from uncultured Clostridia bacterium, assembly GCA_947588885.1. Taxonomy (GTDB): domain Bacteria; phylum Bacillota; class Clostridia; order TANB77; family CAG-508; genus UMGS1994. The sequence goes on along the minus strand of CANQAH010000001.1, from coordinate 39,682 downwards.
CGCTAAATCAGGATTGTGTGTAACCATTACAATTAACTTATTTTTTGATATTTTCTTTAATATTTCCATTATTTGTACACTAGTTTCTGTATCAAGTGCACCAGTTGGTTCATCTGCTAATATAATATCTGGATCATTTACTAAAGCTCTTGCAATTGCAACCCTTTGCATTTGTCCACCAGATAATTGATTTGGCTTTTTATGAATTTGATCTTTTAAACCTACATCATCTAAAGCCTTAATCGCTCTCTTTTTTCTTTCTTTTCTACTAACACCAGATAGAGTAAGTGCTAGTTCAACGTTTGCTAAGACAGTTTGATGTGGTATTAAATTATAATTTTGGAAAACAAAACCAACAGAATAATTTCTATATGCATCCCAATCTTTGTCTTTAAATAATTTTGTTGATTTTCCATTTATTATTAAGTCTCCATCAGTATATCTGTCCAATCCACCTATAATATTTAATAGTGTTGTTTTTCCACAACCACTTGGTCCTAAAATAGATACAAATTCACTTTTTCTAAATTCTATATCTATTCCTTTTAAGGCCTTTACAGTCATTTCACCTGATAAATAATTTTTAGTTATACCTTTTAACTGTAACATATAACCTCCTTCTATATATCATTTTCATTCCCCATATAAAAATCATTAGTATTATATTCCAAAAGTTCAATAATAGCAACTAGAACAATTGCAAATTATTAAATTAGGTTTGAAACAAAGCTTTTATATTATAGAAAGTTCTCTGAACTTTCTATAATATCGCAAAAGGGACATACTATTTCTAGTATGCCCCTCCTGTCATGAACAATTTTCCATCAGAATATTACTTCTAAAATATTACTTCCCTCTTTAATTTCAGATGTCCTTCAATGACATATCTGATATTAATTGGAAATATCACTCCTGGTGCATCGCCGTGGTTAAGCTGTTCTAAAATAAAATTATAAATCCCCCTATTCATCGTATCGACTTGTACGCAAAACATTTTCGGAACCTTATGCAGCGCTCTCATAACTTTATAAAGCCGATCGTCTTCTTTTACAACAGACTCCTCAAGATACGATTCAGCGTAGATTTCAATTAAAATGCGATCATTTTCCCTTTGAAATTCCAGCTCTTCGATTTCTTCCGGGTTTTCCGTAGATTTCTCGCAAAAATCAATAAATCCTTCATATTCGTTACAAATCATTTTTACAACAAACTGAATTAATTCATTGCGAGATCTAAAAATAACGGCTCCATTATCCTTTAACTCTGTGCAATACCGGTAATAACCCAAATTGTTCATTCTCCCACCTCCTATTGATAATAATATAATTATAACCAATTTTCTTACTTTATGTCAACTAGTTTTTTAAGAACAATAGCGGACATTATTAATATTTTTACTACTTAGAACCTTTTTTAGTCCGCGTCAATTGTTCGCCCGCCAAAATTTCTTTAGAAATTTTGTGTGGATTTGTAGCGAAGCCTTTATATAATAAGAAATGCAGAGCACTTTCCTATCATATAACAATAGCGGACAATATATAGTCTGCAAAAGAAAAAATTATCCTGAATTGTCCGCGTCTTTGTTCTAAGCGCCAAATTTTTGTTAAAAAATTTGTGTGCAATTGGGGCGAAGCCTTTATATAATAGAAAATGCGGAGCACTTTCCTATGATATAACAATAGCAGACAATATGTAATCTACAAAAAGAAACGCGCCATTTCTGGCGCGTCCCTTCCTATGAAAAGCTCTGCTCTGTGTTTCTCTGTATTTACGGACTTACTTCAACAAGTTTGTTGAATCCTTCGATGACATATTCGGTATCCGGGAACACATCCGCAGCCTTATCGCCCTGGGCAATCCGTCTTAGAACTGATTCGTATAAATCTTTATGATCCTTCATATCAATGAAAACCTTAAACATCTTCGGTACCCTCTTTAATGCTTTGGTTGACAACCGATACAAGGCATCATTCTCATGCACGACATGCTCTTCCAGAAATTCACTTGAATAAATCTCAGCTAGTCTGCCCTCCGTACATTCACGTACAGCCCATTCGCGCTTAATCGCCGGATCGCTTTCAAGAGACATCTGATCATTCGTCCAATCCTGATAAAGCTTCGACACGTGCATAGACAAAAATTCAATCAGGTCCTTTCTGTGCGGAAAAACTACAGTTCCAGAGACCCGTAGTGTTGAGCAATACCGATAATAATCGCTTCTTTTCATATTTTTACCTCCTTATAAATAATAGTATACTTTTATTATATCTTTTTTAAAAAAATTAGTCAATTTATGTTAACTGGTATATTTACTGTAAAGTAGCATAAATGCTACTTATCTATTCTATAATTATCCCAGTAAGTAGAAGATTTTCATATTGTTCTATACGGCCTTGATACTGCTGACACTTAAGCGTCCCAGTTTGACAGCTTACAACTATTTCGCTTGCGTTTTTTTCTCTTACTACTTTTATTGTTCTATATATTTCTTTTCTTCTAAATTTTGGTGCAAATACTATATGATGCTTGCATTCCCATGTTGTGTGTGCTAAAATATTTATGTATGGGCTTTTCATACGTACCACTCCTTTCATGATTTTATATTTAAGCCGTCAAACTTAAAATATTATATCATGTTTGAGTGGGATTTTTTATCTTGTGCAAAACTATAAGTTTTCCAACTCCCCAGCATAGCTGGTGGATTACTTTGAAGTTATAAAAGAAACGTGCCATCTATGACACGTTTCTTTCTTGTGGAAAATTCTGCATTACGTTGTGCTTACGGATAACTTGCAATTTCCTTCGATAAGATATTTCACATTTTCCGGAAACACATCTGCCGCATTATCGCCTTTGGCAATTCTCTTCAGGACAAATTCATATAATTCCTTATTTTCCTGATCGACGTACATCTTAAACATGTTAGGCATCCTTTTCATGACCCTCGGCAACATACGATACAGTACATCCTCTTGATGTACAACATGCTGTTCCAAGAACTCTTTCACATACACTTCTACTAGAATTCCTTCAGAAAGTTCCCGCGAAACCCATTTGCGTATGCGCTCAGTATCTCTTTCACGCGATGCCTGCTTGTTAATCCAATCCCGGTACAGATTCGATACATGAATAGAAAAAAATTCGATCAAATCTTTTCTAGTCGGGAAACATACAAAGCCATATTGCTGTAGCATTTGACGATACCGGTAATAACCAAATTTATCCACAATTTTGCCTCCTTATAAATAGTAGTTTATCTATTATACCCTTTTTATATAAATTAGTCAATTTATGTTAACAGAAATATTCACTGTAAATTAGTATAAATGCTAATTTACAGTGAATATTAGCGGACAATATATAATCAGCAAAAGAAAAAAATATCCTGAATTGTCCGCGTCTTTGTTCTATGTGCCAAATTTTTGTTAAAAAATTTGTGTACAAATTTGGCGAAGTCTTTATATTATAAGAAATTCGTAGAACTTTCCTATTTATATAAAAAAATAGAAGCACATACATGCTTCTACTTTCTATCTGTAAATTATTTCATAGCTTCTTCTACAGCAACTGCAACTGCAACAGTAGCACCTACCATAGGGTTATTTCCCATTCCAATTAATCCCATCATTTCAACATGAGCTGGTACTGATGAAGATCCTGCAAATTGTGCATCTGAATGCATTCTTCCCATTGTATCTGTCATACCATATGAAGCTGGTCCAGCAGCCATATTGTCTGGATGTAATGTTCTTCCTGTTCCTCCACCAGAAGCAACAGAGAAGTATTTCTTTCCTGCTTCAATTCTTTCTTTCTTATATGTTCCTGCAACAGGATGTTGGAATCTTGTAGGGTTAGTTGAATTTCCAGTAATAGAAACATCAACATCTTCCATCCACATTATTGCAACACCTTCTCTAACATCATTTGCACCATAACATCTAACTTTTGATCTCTCTCCATCTGAATATGGAATTTCTTCAACAACTTTTACTTTTCCTGTAAAGAAATCAAATTCAGTTTTTACATATGTAAATCCATTAATTCTAGAGATTACTTGTGCTGCATCTTTTCCTAAACCATTTAATATAACTCTCAATGGTTCTTTTCTAACTTTATTAGCTGATTTAGCAATTCCTATAGCTCCTTCTGCTGCTGCAAAAGACTCATGTCCTGCTAAGAATGCAAAACATTTAGTTTCTTCTGATAATAGCATTGAAGCTAAGTTTCCATGTCCTAATCCAACTTTTCTATCGTCTGCAACTGAACCTGGAATACAAAATGCTTGTAATCCTTCTCCAATAGCTTTTGCTGCATCGGCAGCTTTTGTACAACCTTTTTTAACTGCTATTGCTGCACCTAATGTATATGCCCAGCAAGCATTTTCAAAGCATATTGGTTGTACTCCTTTTACCATATCATATGGGTTAAATCCTTTTGATTTACATATTTCTAAAGCGTCTTCAAAATCTTTTATGCCATACTTTTCCATTACAGGTTTAATTTGATCTATTCTTCTTTCATAACTTTCAAATGTAACTGCCATTTATATCTCTCCTTTTCATTAAATTCTTCTATTTTTATTGTTTACGTGGGTCTATCTTTTTAACAGCTTCGTCAAATCTTCCATAAGTTCCTGAAGCTTTTTCGATAGCCTCCATTGGATCAACACCTTTTTTAATTGAATCCATCATTTTTCCCATATGAACATATTTATAACCTATAATTTGGTCATCTTTATCTAATCCAATTTCAACAATATATCCTTCTGCTAAATTTAAATATCTTGGTCCTTTTTCTAAGCTAGAGTAAATTGTTCCTACTTGACTTGTGTGACCTTTTCCAAGATCTTCAAGTCCTGCTCCAACTGCTAATCCTCCTTCAGAAAATGCAGATTGAGATCTACCATAAACAATTTGTAAAAATAGTTCTCTCATTGCAGTGTTAATAGCATCACAAACTAAGTCTGTATTTAATGCTTCTAATATTGTCTTTCCAACTAAAATTTCTCCAGCCATAGCTGCTGAATGAGTCATACCTGAACATCCAATTGTTTCAACTAATGCTTCTTGAATTATTCCATCTTTTACATTAAGTGTAAGTTTGCAAGCTCCTTGTTGTGGTGCACACCATCCAATACCATGTGTAAATCCTGAAATATCTTTTATATCTTTTGCTTTTACCCATTTTCCTTCTTCTGGTATTGGTGCTGGTCCATGATCAACTCCTTTTGCTACTTTGCACATATTTTCTAGTTCTTGTGTATAAATCATAATTACCTCCTATATTATTGTAATTTATTCGACCGACGTTATTCTATCACAAATATTTTTAGCTTTCAATAGTTTTTTATAGCGTCTACAAATATTGATTTATCTAGTTTTGTCGCTATTTTTTCAAAGCATTTTTCATTATAATTTTTTTAATAATATATGTTTACACAAAGTAAGAATATTTTTTTCTTCCTTGTGGGTCGCAACTCTCAGATTAAGAACAAAAGCGGACAATATATAATCTGCAAAAGGAAAAATTATTCTAAATTGTCCGCATTTTTGTTCTATGCGCCAAATTTTTGTTAAAAAATTTGTGTGCAATTTGAGCGAAGCCTTTATATAATAGAAAATGCGTAGCACTTTTCTATTATATAAAGGCTAGTCTGAAGAGTTGCTCGTAATCGCACTACACTTCGTTTCGTTTGGTCGCTTCGCGTCAGAAAAAAATCATTCTTACTTTGTGTAATATTTATAGTTTATCACCCTAAAATTTCCTTCTTTTTTATTGCTTGTAACTCTTAGAATATAAAAACTTGTTTGAAGTGTTACCACAAGGAAAAAAAAATATATTTATTATGTGCAAAAGACAGAGTAAAAAAAAGAATCCAAATAAATAATATTTGAATTCTTTATAATACACATTATTTTTTAATAGCTAAAATTTTATATCTCATAACCCCATCTGGTGCCTCAACCTCAACAATTTGCCCTTTCTTTGCTCCTAATAAAGCTATTCCCATTGGAGATTCATTTGAAATTTTATTCTGAGCTAAATCAACCTCAGTTGATCCAACTATTGTATATACTAAATCTTCATCGAATTCTTCATCATGAATAGTAACAATATTTCCAACTTGTACTGTTTTAGTATCAATTTCTGATTCATCAATAATTCTGGCAAATCTAATTTTATTTTCTAATTCTGCTATTTTATTTTCATTAGCTGCCTGTGCACTTTTTGCCTCATCATATTCAGAGTTCTCTGATAAATCTCCAAATCCTAAAGCAACCTTAATTCTCTCTGCAATCTCTGTTCTTTTTTCTGTTTTTAAATATTCTAACTCTTTTTCTAGGTTATCATACCCTTCTTGTGTCAATAGTATTTCTTTATTTTCCTCCATAACACTCATCCCTTTCTAGAGTAAAATTTTTATTAGATTTTAAAAATACTACTATCTTTTAGTAACGCAAATATAATAGTATTTTTATTTAATTTTGTCAAGTATTTTTGCACTCTTTTTAAAATGATTTTCTTTTATTTCTTTAAAACTAATTTTTCCATTATTTCCTATAAAATGCTTAACACTAATATTATCCTTTTTTAAAATTTTTCTAACATTTTTAAAAGATAATTTATAATAAAAATAACTTTCATAAATTATTTCATTTGAAAAGTGTTTTACTAATTCTTTATTTTTACAATATTTTTCAGGAATATTCAATTTATACGATGTAATAGTAACTCCTGTCTTGTTTTCAAATTTTGATTTAGTAAATTGAACTATAATTGTTTTTTCTCTCAATTTACATTTTTCTAAAATCTTATTATCAAAATCGACATTTAAAATAATATCAGAATACATACAAGTTTTTCTTTTATTACTTGAAACATTAATTATAATTCCATTCTCTTCATATAACTGCTTTTCTAAACTTGAAAACAATTCCACTTTTTCTGTTAAAATATTAATAATTTTACATCTTTGAGCTAGTAATTTTATATTCTCCAAATTTACATCTGAATTATTATTAGTCAAAAAAGTAATTTCCATACTCTGCATTCTCAAATTTTGAATATATGCAATTTTATTAACTATTTCATATGTTAAAAATTTATATATTTTTGTGCCATCTAAAAATATAAAATCACATTTTAATAATTTTTCTTGTATAAGAGAATTATTTTTTAGCTTATCCGCCAAAGCTATATTCTTCAATTTTAGTTGTTGTGCTGTTTTACAGACTTTAGCTAGCATTTTATCATTTATATCTTCACATGTACTCATCAAAACTAAGTAATTATTATCTATTTTTGCAACTCCAAAAAAATTAAATATTTTGTATATAATCTTTTTTAATATGTTTGGAAATTTTACTTTTATAACTTCTTTGTATGATTCTAAATAATCAACATATAATATATTTTCATTCATCAAAATCACCTTCATTAAAAATATGAAAATGATTTTCAATTATTCTTATTTTTTCTCATCTATTTTTATATGAATTTCATCTAACTGCTTTTGAGAAACATTTGATGGTGCTCCCATTAACACATCTTGAGCCTTTGCATTCATTGGGAATGCTTGAACTTCTCTAATTGTTTCTTCCTCTGCAAGAAGCATTATAATTCTATCAATACCTGGTGCAATACCAGCATGTGGTGGTGCACCATAATGGAATGCATTATAAAGTGCTGAAAACTTTTTATATATTTCATCTTCTTGATATCCAGCAATTTCAAATGCTTTAATCATTATCTCTGGTGAATGGTTCCTTACTGCACCTGATGCAAGTTCTATACCATTTCCAACAATATCATATTGATATGCTAAAATGTCTAAAGGTTCTTCATTTTCTAAAGCTTCCATTCCACCTTGTGGCATTGAAAATGGATTATGTGAAAATTCTATTTTTCCATTATCTGCTCTTTCAAACATTGGAAAATCAACTATCCAGCAAAATTGATAAGTTGAATCATCAATTAATTCCATTCTTTTTCCAAGTTCTTCTCTTATCTGTCCTGCAAGTTTAGAAGCTATTGGTTCATGTTCTGCAACAAAAAATATTGCATCACCTGCATTTGTTCCTGCCTTTTTTAACATTGCCTCTCTAGACTCATCATCAATAAATTTTGCTATTGGTCCTTGCAGCGTTCTATCTTCATTTACTTTAAGCCAAGCTAATCCCTTTGCTTTACATTCATTAATTGCAAAATCTGTCATTCCTTCAAATAAGGTTCTTGATGCACTTGCTCCATTTGGAACAGATATAATTCTTACTTGCTTTCCATTAAATACTTTTAAATCAACTTTTTCAAATATATCAGTAACATCACAAATAACTAATGGATTTCTTAAATCTGGTTTATCTGTGCCGTATTTAAGCATTGATTCTTTATATGGTATCCTAGGAAATGGATATTTTGCAATTTTTTTATTTGAAAATTTTTTGAATACATTATAAATTACTTCTTCCATAACTGATAAAACATCATCTTGTGTTGCAAAAGACATTTCCATATCTAACTGATAAAATTCTCCAGGTGTTCTATCAGCTCTTGCATCTTCATCTCTAAAGCAAGGTGCTATTTGGAAATATTTATCTATTCCAGAAACCATTAGCAATTGTTTAAATTGTTGTGGTGCTTGTGGAAGTGCATAAAATTTTCCTGGATAAATTCTACTTGGCACTAAATAATCTCTAGCTCCCTCTGGAGATGAACTTGTAAGTATAGGTGTTTGAACTTCTAAAAAGTCTTTTTTTACCATTTGTTCTCTCATAAATTGGATAACTTTTGATCTTAAGATTAAATTATTTTTTAGTTTCTCATTTCTTAAATCTAGAAATCTATATTGCAATCTTAAATCTTCTCTAACATCTCTACTTGATTCTATTTCAAAAGGTAATGGTTTTGTTCTTTTTCCTAATATTTCAACTTTTTCGACAAATAATTCAACTAAACCAGTATCAAGTTTTTCATTTACAGTTTCTTGATCTCTTAATCTTACAGTTCCTTCAACAGAAATTGTAGATTCAACAGGAATTCTTGATATTTTATCAACTAGTTCTTCATTTCCTGAAGCAACAACTTGAGTAATTCCATATTGATCTCTTAAATCAACAAAAAGAACTCCTCCTAAATCTCTTATTGTTTGGACCCATCCAGCAAGTTTAATATGCTCACCAACATTTTTTTCTCTTATTTCATTACAAGTATAAGTTCTATACATTTTTTTCTCCTTTCTGCGTTATAAAATAATTTATACGTAATATTACTTCTTCTCAATTCATGCTTGAAAAAAGAATTATTATTATACTAGGCAAATTGCAATCAAAATACCGGAAGCGTACACAAGTACGTTGAGGATTTTTGATTGTAATTTAACGACGTAGAATGATGATTATTTTTTCAAGCCCACTAGTTGGAAAAAGAATCATTAATATACTAGGCAAATTACAATCAAAATACCGGAAGCGTACACAAGTACGTTGAGAATTTTAATTATAATTTAGCAACCTAGAATGATGATTATTTTCAAGCTTAGTCTTGTCGGAAAAAAAATCATTTCTTCAACTCTTTCGCCGTTGAAAAAATAATTATTATTGTACTAGGCAAATTGTAATCAAAATACCGGAGGCGTACACAAGTACGTTGAGGATTTTTGATTGCAATTTAACGACGTAGAATGATGATTATTTTTTCAACCACGTAAAACAAAAGAGCCATCGCCCTAAAGGGACGAAAGCTCTCAACTAACTACTTCCGCGGTACCACCCAAATTGGATAAAATCCCACTTTAAAAACTAGCTCCAATGTGTTTCATAATTGTTTCAATCTGAATTACTCTCAGCCTATGGTAATTCTTCTCTTCTAGATTTTCTGTCACAATTACTTTGCATTTTCATCGCTCGAATATTTCACAATAATATATTTATTTTAAACAGTTTTTCCATATTTGTCAAGTTTTATTCATCATATGTGTACCATAAACCTCTATCTTTAAGCTCTTGTACAATTTGTTCATGTTCTTCATTTGTTCTAGAGAAATATATGTTACCATCTTTATCTGCAACAAAGAATAATGCATCTGTCTCTTTAGGATGCAACACTGCATTAATTGATGTTCTATCCACCATTGCTATAGGCCCAATTGGTAATTTTCCAGCCATTGATGAGCAACTTGTGTTATATGGATTTTCACTTGCAATTTCTCTTCTAGTTAATTCTCTTTCATCTAAATCTAGTTTAAGTGCATAATATGTTGTTACATCACTTTGCATACCCATATTTCTATTTAATCTATTATAAAAAACGCCTGCAACTTCAGCTCTATTATCTTTTCCAGCCTCAAGTTCAACAACTGATGCAAAAGACAAAATTTCATGAATCGAATAATCACTATTTTGTATATCTCTCTGCAATGGTTCTAAAACCTCTTCCATTCTATCAAGCATTTTTCCAAAAATTGTTTCAACACTTTCTGATTTATCAGATAAAATATATGTGTCTGGAAACAAATATCCTTCTAAAGGATAATAAATTTCACTATTTTTTATATCATCTGTAACAAACCAATATTTTTCAATCACTGAATTAATATATTCTTCGTCTTGTAATAAATTAAAAACATCTTCTTCTGTATTATCTGTAGCTGATGCAATTGTAGAAGCTATCCATCTCATGTTTTTTCCTTCGATAAAAGTTATTTTTACTGTTTCATCAACAACATTTCCATTTTTTAATTCAGTTACAATCTGCTCTACAGACATATTTTTATCTAATTCATATTTTCCAGCTTGCATTGATGTAGCATCATTCAATTTACAATATATTTTAAATGCAGTTGCATCTTTTATTACATTATTTGCTTCTAGTAAATCTGCTATACCTGATATTCCGCTTCCACTTTTAATATCTACTACAACTTTTTCACTATTAGTTTGTAATGGTTTTATAGCAGAACTATACCATACAAATCCTCCTACAAATCCAAAAATAATTATAAGTAAAAATATCATCAATATAAATCTTATTAGTGAAAACCCTTTTTCTTTTTTCATTTTTGCAAAATCCCTTCTACAATACAATATTACAAATTTCTGTCAATTCATTTTTATCTATAACATTTCTATCCACTACAAGTAAACAAACATTCATATTATTTAAATAAGCTTTTAATTCTTTTAAAAACCTATAATAGTCTTCTGGTTTTTCTGAAGTTATATCTATCTTAACTCCTATACTTTTTCCTTTTAATTGAACTACTTCATTTGCTGCTTCTTGCAAAATTTCTTTTACTTTTGCTTTTCTTGAATCATACCCTGAAATTTTTTCATTAATTTCTGGATCTTTTTCTCCATTTATTTCTATTATTGTCGCATTATTTACATCAAATCTGCTATAATCATTTTCTTTATATTCTTGTCTTTCAACATTTTCATTTTCTAATTTTGATGATTTTACATATCCAACATAACAGTCTGGAGTCTTAATTTTAGTCCAGGATTTATCCATTTTTCCAACTATTTCTACTTGCGTATCTTTTTCTAATGTAGTTACATTCTTTGAAATATCTGTCATCTTATATTTGACTTTTGTTTCTTTATTTATCGTAGCAACAACTTTTTTATCTGAAAGTTTTTCAATATTGATTCTTTTCATATCACTAGAAAAATTTATATTTAAATTATAGACATTTTTTAACTCAGATATTGGAAAATAATAAATTCCATCTCTATTTATAACAGCAGCTTTTATTTTATATCTTTCATCATTAATAAACATGTTATTCTCATCTTCATTAATTTCTAATATCTTGTTTTCAAAAACTGAAATATATTTTCTTTTGTTGTTTTCAATGTTTTCATAGTATAAGTCTTTATCAAAATAATTTTTCATATCATCTTCTGATAGAAAAATAACATTATTTTCGTCTATATAAACATCATGTTCCAATTCAACATTAGTATCGTTTTGAATTGAAATTTGAACATTTCCATCTACATCTTTTTCAAAATATGCTGCATATCTCAATACATTTAACACTATTAAAAGTAAAATCAACACAAGAGCAATTTTAGTTAATAAATTGCTACTCTCATGTTTTGAAGCAATTTTAGTATTTTCCTCCATATTAAGTGACTCCTATATTTTACAAATTTCTACATTTCTTATATCATAAATAAAAATTTTATTAAATAGAAATCGTCAAAATTATTTAATTTTTAAAAAAGTCTTTATTTCCCAGTACTTTTGTGTTATAATAGTAATGTAATTATGAGATTTTATGTAAATTATATGTTTATATAAATTTTAAGGAGGAAAAAAGATGCCAATTGTTTTTATTATATTAATTGCTTTAATCGCAATTGTACTTATAAAATCAATTAAAGTTGTAAAACAATCAGAAGTATATATTATAGAGAGATTAGGTAAATTCCATAAAGCAGCAGATGCAGGTTTAACAATAATTATACCTTTTATAGATACAGTTAGATCTATAGTTAGTTTAAAACAACAAACAATGGATGTTCAACCACAAGAAGTTATTACTTCAGATAATGTTACAATTACTATTGATACTGTTGTTTTCTACAAAGTTGTAGACCCTGCAAAAGCAGTGTATGAAATTCAATCTTTAAAAAAAGGTATTGAATATTTATCAATCACAACAATTCGTGATATCGTCGGTAAAATGGAACTTGATGAAACATTTAGTTCAAGGGATTCAATTAATTCTAAATTGAAAACAATACTAGATGAAGCTACATTTCAATGGGGTTGTAAAATCGATAGAGTTGAAATTAAAGATATTACTCCTCCACCAGATATAAAAGATGCAATGGAAAAACAAATGAACGCTGAGAGAAATAAAAGAGCATTAATCCTTCAAGCCGAAGGTGAAAGACAGTCTGCAATTACATTAGCTGAAGGTAGAAAAGAAGCTGCTATATTAGATGCAGAAGCTGATAGAGAAGCAAAAATAAGAAGAGCTACTGGTGAAGCTGATGCAATTAGACAAGTTGCTGCTGCTAAAGCAAAAGAAATTCAAATGGTTTATGATGCAATTAAAGAATCTGATCCTGATGAAAAATTAGTACAATTAAAATCTTTAGAAGCTCTTCAAGAAGTTGCTAAAGGTGATGCAAATAAAATATTTATTCCATTTGAAGCAACTTCAGCTCTTGGAAGTTTAGGTGCAATAACAGATGTTGTAAAAGATAATAAAAAATCTAAACATAAACATGAAAGAAAATCTGAAGCAAATGGAGCTTTTTCATCTGCTCATATTCAACCAAATCAATCTCAAATCATTGCACCAATTGAAGATGATGATGACTCAGATGATATAATGAATTAAAATAGTTTATTAATAAATCAACCCCTTCTTGTTAACAAGAAGGGGTTAATTTATATAATAGGAATGTTCTTGAAGCTTTCCCATTACATAAAAGCTTTGTTTCAAAATTCATTTATTCAAAATGTCATTTAAACAATATATTAAATATTCAACATCTTGAATTGTGTTTTCTTTGCCAAAAGTAATTCTTAAAGAACTTTCAGCAATTCTAACATCATGTGTCATATTCATTAAAACATTTGATGGCATTGGAAGTCCAGCACTACATGCAGATCCACTAGAAGCACATATTCCTCTTTTATCTAATTCTTCTACTAAATATGCCCCTTTATATCCTAAAAAAGAAATATTCATATTTCCTGGTAGCCTATTCTCCATATCTCCATTAACAAATACTCTTTTATTCATATTTAAAACATTTTTAACATACATTGTTCTAAGCGTTTTTAAATGATTATTATATTGTGATTTATTTTTATCTGCAATTTCAATTGCTTTTCCAATTCCCACAATTCCAGCAACATTTTCAGTTCCTGCTCTTTTTTCTTTTTCTTGATGTCCTCCATCTTGTTGCCTATAAAAATTTATTCCTGATCTTATATATAAAGTTCCAATTCCTTTTGGTCCATAAAATTTATGACCAGACATTGATAGAGCATCAATATTCATTCTTTTGACGTTTAAATTTAAATTTCCTATAGCTTGAACACTATCTGTATGAAATATAATATTATATAATTTTGCTATTTTCCCTATTTCTTCTATAGGTTGAATAGTGCCTACTTCATTGTTTGCAGTCATTACTGAAATTAATATAGTGTTTCTCTTTATAATTTTCTTTAGCATCTGCAAATCAATTATTCCATTTTCATTTACAGGAACATACGAGATTTCAAATCCTTCTTGCTCTAGAGTTTTACATGTTTCTATGACAGCTGGATGCTCTACATTACTTATTATAATGTGCTTTCCCCTATTTTTATTTGCTTTAGCAATTCCTTTAATTGCTAAATTGTCACTTTCACTTCCACAACTAGTAAAATAAATTTCATCACTGCTGCAATTAATCGAATTAGCTATTTGTTTTCTTGCTTTCTCAACTGCAATTCTGCTTTTTCTTCCCAATTCATATAAAGAAGATGCATTTCCATAATAAGATGTCATATATGGAATCATCTCATCAAGCACTTCTTTATCAATTTGTGTTGTTGCAGCATGATCTAAATAAATAAATCGCTCCATCCATATCATCCTTTAATTATATTTACTAATATAATATGTTTTTTTTAATAATAAGTGAGCAATTATTTAAAATACATTTTTTAAATTTAATTTATCTTTCTCTTCAATATGCTCTAAAATATAAGACATTATATTTACTTTTTCTAATGCTTCATCATCTTGAATTTGCACATATGTTTTTAAAGATGAAAGTTCTGTTTTAACTTTTTCTAATTCATCATGTTCTATATAATATGCCAAAAATTCTTCTGATTCGTTCCAATATGATTCTACTCCTTTAATTTTTTCGCCTGCTTCATCATATTTTTTTTCTTCTATTAAATTTCTAACTTCATCTAATAATCCCATTGTATTATTTAATTTTTCATCTATGAAATTTCCAAGAAAAATATCACCTGCAACAATTCCAACTACTATTACAATTGAAATAATTAATTCTTTAACCATTTTTATCTCCCTTTTTCTGACAAAATATTTGATTATCAGCATCTATTGTTACAATCAATGCATCTTGTGGTTCAAATCCAAATTTGCTTACTTGTTCCTCTAACCATTCATAATCTTTATTTATCTTTTTTAAATTTTCATATTGAATTACACCATCAACAACTAAGTCATATGCTAAACCTTCATATTTTCCCTCAATTTTAAGTTCTTCTAAAACTGGTGTCCTTTTCTCAGGTTTTAAAATAACACTAATGTCTCCACTAGTTTCCAATATTGCATATTCAACATCACTAATATTAAATACATCTTTACTTCTTAATTTTTCTTGAAGTTCATTTACTGTATATCTCTCCTTTTTCAATTTTTGTTCATCTATTTTTCCTCTATAAATTAAAATTGTAGGTTTTCCACAAATAACTTCTCTGAATTTTATACTTTTTAAATTTCCAAAAGATATTACTAAATGCATAAGCAAAAGTCCTAATATTGGTACTATTCCACTAAAAATAGGTATACCAACATCAGTCATAGGAATTGAAGCTAAGTCTGCTATCATTATTGAAATAACTAATTCAAATGGCTGTAGTTGACCAATTTCTCTCTTTCCCATACAACGAACAACTAATAAAACGATTAAATATAAAACAATCGCTCTTACGAAAACAATAAGCATATCAACAACCTCATTTTTTGAATTTTATATTTATTTTTTACTGAAATTAAAATAATATGCATAAAAAAATTTTTTTCGTAAAAAATATAAAAGAACAACAATAGAATTTTTGAAATTTTAAAAATTAAATTTATTCTAAATTCATTCTTGTTGTTCTCCATCAAAATTTTAAAAAATTTTGTATGGCTTATTTATAAAATAGAAAATTAAATTTTTCTATTTATAATAAGTTTTTATTCAAAGTGGTAATTGAAATTTTTAGATTAATGAACAAATTAATTTAAAAAAGGAGGTTCAAAATGGATAATAACAATTCTAATATACAAAGCTCTTCCACAATGGGTGTTGTCGGTCAAATTATTGGAAGACTTATAGCATCAGCTATAATCCTTGGAGTTACTGCATTTTTTACTCCTGGTTTTAGAATTGACAACATATGGGCATTAGGCCTTGCTGCTATTGTCTTAACAGTAATGGATTATATAATAGTAAAATTTACTGGTTTACAAGCAATGGCATTTGGTAAAGGCTTTGTAGGATTTGTTTTAGCCGTGGTAATTTTGTATGCAACACAATTCTTTGTTGCAGGTTATACAATTTCATGGATGTCAGCAATAATTGGTGCTTTAATTTATGGTATAATTGACTACATCTTACCTGGTGAACAAAGCATGTAAAAAAGAGGAAGTTTTAAAACTTCCCCTTTTTTATATTATAGGAAAGTTCAAAGAACTTTCCTATAATATAAAAGCTTCACCACAAATCCACACAAAATTTCTAAAGAAATTTTGGCGGGCGAACAATTGACGCGGACTTTGCAATGAAATTAAATAGTGTGATATATAAAAATGTCCGCTATTGTTCTTAACTTATTTCTTATACTTATTTACTTATTTCTTATAAAAAGGCTTTGTATTATTTCTTTTATTTAAGCATTAGCTATTACAATTTTAAGCTCCTTTTTCCTTCTACTATATTTTCTGATTGTGTTTTATATGAATCTTTATCTCTATTTATAAATGCAAATAATGCTGCTGTAATTGGTACTGTATATACGATACCAACACTACCAGAAATAGCACAAACAGCTTCTGTAGCTATTGCTTCTATATTCACTACATCTAAAAAAGATATGCTTGATGACATATATAATAAAATTAAAACCAGTGATGAACCAATAAATGATAAGATAAGAGTATTTGTCATTGTTCCTATCATGTCACCACCAATATTCATTCCGCTTTTAAATAGTTCTTTGGCAGTCATTGAAGGTTTCTTTTCTTTTAATTCACTTAAACTTGATGCAATTGACATTCCAACGTCCATACATGCTCCTAATGCAGAAACTATTATTTCTGCAAATAACAATTTTCTAAAGTTGAATACTACATCTCTTGAAGCTACACTAAGCATTATTGCTTCTTCTTTTCCAGCTCCTGATAATTGTGCAAAATATCCAATTACTGTTGCTAGTATTCCTGCTAAAACCACTCCTCCAATTGTTCCAAGTGCTGCTGAAATTGTTTTCTTATTCCAACCACCTATAATTGTAAATGTTAGTACAGTAATTAAAAAGCATGTTCCAACTGATACTAATACTGCATCATATCCTTTAAATATTGTCGTAAGTAATACAAAAAATACAGCTAAAACTGTTATTATTAAACCTATTATCGCTTTTATTCCTTTTTTTCTTCCTACTAAAACAATACTTGCAAAGAAAAATATTATTAAATATAATAAATAATTTTGTCTTACTACATCTTGAACATCAACTACTGTTTCTCCATTTTGTTCTGAAATTTTTACATATACAATTGAACCTTCTCTTAATTTCCTTCCAACAACTTTATTATCTAAGTCATATGTTAAAACATATACTGAATTAAATTTCTCATCTTGTTTTTCTCCATTTAGTATTTTTACTTTTACATCTTGAACTGTTTCTTGTCCACCATTTCCGTTATCTCTTAAATATGTATCTCCTGCTTCTATTACTTTTGCTTTTATATTTTCTGTTTGTGGTGACTCATTTTGTTCTTCTTCAATATTGGGTTCTACTGTTGTATCAGAATTTTGTTCTTCTGCTACATTTTGCTCTTCTGCATTTTCATTTTGTTCACCATCTGCTAATACTAATGTATTTCCAAGTGTTACTATTAGCAGCAATAATAATATTATTTTCGTTATTTGTTTTTTCAATTTTTGCCCCCTATTTAAATATAACTAAATCTATTTTGTTTGTATTGTCTGTATTTCCATATGCATATATTAAATATAAATATCCGTCATTGTCTACTATAAAGTTTTCTGTATTTTCAAATTTGTACATATCGTTAGATAAATCTCTTAATTTAACTTCTGTATATTGACTTTTCAATTCTTCATCTTTTGCATTTAATTTTTTCATTTCTGCATTAATTTCTCTTTGTAATTCATTTATATTGTATCCTTTTGAATCAGCAATTTCCATAATTGTGGCTCTTTTATTTCCTTTTAGGTTATAATTGTATGTCGTTATTTTTGAACTTTGCACTTTTCCTTCATAAAGATTTTCTTTTATAATCAATGATAATAATTCTCCATTTATGTAAGCTCTAAATGATACACTATAATCTGTATATTCTTTTTTACTATCCATTATTTCATCTATTTTGCTTAGAAATTTATCTTCTATTTCAGAATTTATTTTTGAAGCTTCATTTGCGTTTATATTTAGCTTAGGTAAATGTGCTTCTATATTGTAGTTTTCTTCATCTCTTTCTGTAACAGTTTCCATTATTGTAACAATATCACCATTATCATCTATTTTGTTTATATTTTGTAAAGTTGTTTGTCCAGTTAAATTATTGGTAAAAATATTATTAAATTCATTCTTTAATTTTGTTATTTCTGCTGCACTTTGTGTTCTACCAATACCTATTCCTAGCATAAAAGGATCTGTATCAGAATATCTATAAAATACCTGAGCATAAATACCTATACTTAGGGATAAAATACATAACAATATGATTATTACAAAAAACATTGTTCTATTCATGCCGAGAATTTTGTCAGTATCTTTTATCTTATCTTCCATAGTTTTATCCTTTCTCAAAACCGTTGAAAGTATTTCTAATAATTGCTTCTTATAGTATAACATTAAAACATTTCAAATTCAATTATAAATTCTCTTTTTGATTGACTATTCTCACTTTTTGTTGTATCATAATTATTGTTAAAATTTCAATTTAAGGAGAGTAAACTTATATTATGTTATGTTCAGTATGTAATAAAAACACAGCAGTTATATTTATAAATAAAATTGAAAATGGTAAAAGTTCTGTTGAAGGCTTGTGTTACAATTGTGCTAAAGAAAGAGGTATAAATCCTCTAGAAGTTTTAGCTAAACAATCAAACATTTCTGAAGAAGAATTGAATGATATGTCTTCACAACTTGAAAATATATTTAATGACATTACAGAAAATATGCCTGAAATGGATGGCGAAGATATGCAATCTATTGGTCCTATGCTTGGTAGTATTTTTGGTATTAATAAAAATTCTAATTCTGAAAATACTTCTAATTCTGATGCTTCTTCATCTGAAAGAAAAAAAGTAAAAACTGAAAAAAGACCAAAAGAAAAGAAAAAAAGATTTCTTGATACTTTCGGCACAAATTTAACAGAAAAAGCTAAACAAGGTAAATTAGATAAAGTTATTGGTAGAAATAAAGAAATTCAAAGAATTACTCAAATTTTAAATAGACGTTCAAAAAACAATCCTTGTTTAATTGGTGAACCTGGCGTTGGTAAAACAGCTATCGCCCAAGGATTAGCTATTAGAATTGCTGAAGGAAATGTTCCTGCTAAACTTTTAAATAAAGAAGTTTATTTAATTGATATGACAGCAATGATTGCAGGTACTCAATTTAGAGGTCAATTTGAAGCAAGAATGAAATCTCTTGTTGATGAATGCAAAGTATATGGAAATATTATTTTAGTTATAGATGAAATTCATAATATAATTGGGGCTGGAGATGCAGAACATTCAATGAATGCTGCTAATATATTAAAGCCTTCTCTTTCTAATGGTGATATTCAATTAATTGGCACTACAACACTTACAGAATATAGAAAATATATTGAAAAAGATTCTGCATTAGAAAGAAGATTTCAACCTGTTATTGTTGATGAACCATCTGTTAATGATGCAATTCAAATTATTCAAGGTATAAAAAAATATTATGAAGATTTTCATAAAGTTTTAATTTCTAATGATGTTATTGAAAAAACAGTTAAAATGTCTGAAAAATATATACATGATAGATTTTTACCAGATAAAGCTATTGATTTGATTGATGAAGCTTGTTCTAGAATTAATTTAAATAATAAGGAATTATATGAAATTGAAATAATTAAAAATCAATTAGATAAAATAGCTGAAGAAAAAGAAGAAGCTGTTTCTTCTGACTCAACAGAAGATTATCAAAAAGCAGCTGATTTAAAAACTAAAGAATGTATTTTAAATGAACGTTTAGAAGAACTAAATAAAAATTTAAAATTAACAGTTCTTACTGTTCAAGATATTGCTGAAGTTATTGAAAGTTGGACAAAAATTCCTGTTACAAAAATAACTGAAGCAGAAACTCAAAAGTTATTAGGACTAGAAACAAATTTACACAGAAGGATTATTGGTCAAGATGCTGCTGTTTCTGCCGTATCTAAAGCTATTAGAAGAAATCGTGCAGGTCTTCAAACTACAAAAAGACCACCTTCATTTATATTTGTAGGTCCTACTGGTGTTGGTAAAACAGAACTTGCAAAAGCTTTAGCTACTGAAATGTTTGGTAGTGAGGATTCTATAATTAGAATTGATATGTCTGAATATATGGAAAGTCATTCTACTTCTAAATTAATTGGTTCTCCTCCAGGCTATGTTGGATATGATGATGCTGGTCAATTAACAGAAAAAGTTAAAAGAAAACCATATTCTATTATTCTTTTAGATGAAATTGAAAAAGCTCATCCAGATGTTTTCAATATTTTACTACAAGTTTTAGATGATGGTAAATTAACTGATTCTCAAGGAAATACAGTAAATTTTGAAAATACAATTATTATAATGACTTCTAATGCTGGTTCAAATTTAAACACTAATTCAATTGGCTTTGGAAAGCAAACTGTTGATAAAGGAAAAATAGAATCTGCTTTAAAAGAAGTATTTAGACCAGAATTTTTAAACCGTGTTGATGAAATAGTTCAATTTGATAGTTTAACAGAAGATGAATTAATCAAAATTATAGATTTATTGTTAGAAAACACAAAATCTGCTCTTGAAAATAAAGATATAAAAATTTCTGTTTCTATGGCAGCAAAAAAATATATTTTATCAAAAGGTACTGATTTAAAATATGGTGCTCGTCCTTTAAGAAGGGCTATTCAAAAATACGTAGAAGATGAAATTGCTGAAATGCTTTTAAGATCTGAAATTTCATCAGGTCAAACTATAAAAGTAGACACAAATAAAGATGGATTAAAATTTTCAATAAAATAAGAACCTATTAAAAGACCCTACTCGCTTTTTTGGCAAGTAGGGCTTTTTATACAGTATGACATATAAAAATATCAACTATTGTTAATCATAATTTTCTAATATAGAATTTAAATTTTTTATTCCTAATACCTCTATTCCTTCTCGGATTTTTTCTTGATCTGCTTCTGGTAAATAATTTAGAAAAATATTAGTTGTTTCATATAGTTCGTCTTCCCCATTTTCATCTAATTTATATATATTTACTAATCCTTCACTTGTTCCTATAATATAATGTTCTGGACAAAATTCATCTTTTTCTTGGTATATTGATATTTTTTTATTTGAAAAATAATTTATTTCCCAATCTTCGTATTTTTCTTTTATTTGTTCCTCATTTAAGTTAACTAAATCGTCACTAATATTTTCTTCTTCAGTCATTGTATGTCCACATTTATTATAATATATTGTTTTTATTAATTCTGAATTTGGTGAAACAATCTCATCTGTCTGCTCTGTTGATATATATTCTATTTCATTTTGGATTATATTTTCATTTATTTTACTTGAATTTCTTTGATCATTTCTTGTATTTAAGTAAAAATATCCTATGCCTACACTTGCTAAAAATATAAGTAAAAGAATTAGCATAATTAATAATTTTCTCATACAAATCCCACCTTCTATTGGTAGTATTTGTATTTATATGTTTTTTATTCATTATAAATTTTAATTAATCATATTTCTTAAATTTATTTTGTTAAAAAAAATTTGTATGCAATTTGGGCGATACCTTTATATAATAGGAAATGGGGCGACATATCGCCCCTCTTGTTAAATCAATTGTTTTAAAAGGTCCTTTACTCCCCCCGCGGTTATAGCTTGCCCAGCAAAAGATTTCGGAATATGCTCTTTATACACTTTTTCCAATAACAGTAATGAATAAATTATTACCTTAGGTGGTGTATAGTGCGCTTTTCGATAATCTTCTTCTATCTGGTTTAACATTTCCATGCCGCTACATTCTTTGGAAGAATTTGCTTTTTCTGGGAATTTCATGTCCAATATTACTATATCAATTTTATAATCAGACATATATATTTCCTGCGCATCTTCTTTATTTTTCGCAATTTTATAATCTTGTATTCCCATTTCAAGCATAACTCTTTTTATCGCAATGATTTTCTCTAGTCCGTCCTCTATAATTAAAATCCTCATGTACACATACCCCCTAAGTAAAAAAAAGGACGTCATTTTGAGTTTCTTCTTGTGTATTATAGCATACTTTTTGCTACCATACAAATTAAGATATTTTTAAGTCCGCGTCTTTGTTCGTCCGCGATAAATTGTTATACAATTTTTCTTTGGAATGCTTTTTTCTTATAGGAAATTCCTATAAGAAAAAAACTCCTCTATTTTTATAGAGGAGTACTTTACTTTTATTTTATATTAGTTATTAACAATATATTCTTGTAACATTGATAAATCTATTACATCAATTTCATAACTTGTATCCATATCAGCTGCTCTATAATATTCATTTTCTAAACTAACTTCATCTACTAATTCTTGTTGCATTAAAGATAAATCTGCTTCTCCGATATTTCCTTGGCCTGAAATATCTCCTTTCAAAGAAATTTTTATTTCTCCTAAATTAACTCCTATTTCACTTCCATCATTTTTAGTAATAAAACATGCTGCTGATATTCCAGTATGAACATAATTGTCTGAACTTTTTAATACTGTATTAGTATTATTTGTTAAATCACAACTAACTTCTGCTGTTGTTTCTGCACCATCTCCATTATCTCCATCATATAATACTATATTCATATTTGCAAAAGTATCTCTATTTTCTTCCATCCATGTATTTCCAAGAGCTGTTTGTTGATTACAAATTGCATCTAGCAATTTATCTCCCTCTATTTTTTCCATAAGTTCTGTAATACTTTCCTTTTCAACTGCAATTGTTGCAAAGTAATCTTCTACTTCATCTTTTTCTATTGATGATACATCATCACTGTTTGAATTTGAAACTGTTGTAGTATTGCTAGATGAATCATCTAAATCTGTTTCTACAGTAGTGTTGCTTGATGTTGTATTTGAAGTTTCTTCAGTCACATTGCTGGATGTAGTATTTGATGTTTCTTCAGTCATATTGCTAGTTGTAGTAGTTCTATTTGATTCATATGTGATATTACTATTTTGTTCTAAAGTATTAGATGCAGCATGGCTACATGTAACTAAAACAAAATTTAATAATATAATTAAAGTTATGTATTTCTTTATTGACTTCATCTTATTTTCCTCCCTTATTTCTTTTAAAGATTACAAATATAATAACTATTACTACAATAATAATTGCACCACATACTGTAATTATATTTAGTAAATTATTATTTTTATCTGTTTTTTCTGTAGTTTCTGCTGTAGTTTTATCATTTGCAAGTACTTTTATTATCTTATCATTAACTTTTGCGGCTAATTCTAAATTTGATATTTCTATATCATATTTATCTTTATCCTCTATTTTATTAAATACTGCTTCAAAAATTCCACCATCTTCTTTTAAAAATTTATTTGAAGTAGATACAATTTTTATCTCATTTTCCGAAATTTTAAAAATAGGAATATTCCAATTTTCAACATTTCTAAACTCTATAAATTCTAATTCATCTGTATTAAATTTTAAAAAGCCTGTAAAAGCATTAATACCTTCTCCCATATTTTCAAAATCACTTAATTTTAGTGTCACTTGTATTTGATCATTTCCTATATCATTAACAATTGTTTCTGATTTAACCGAAGGACTATCTGTGTTATTAGTAGATGCATATGTGCTAACATTTAAAAAAATTACACATAAAACAATACTTATTACAATTCCAAATTTTATTAATTTTTCCATTATTTTTTCCCTCCCTAAATTATTAAATAACTTATTAAAATTATATCAACTACTATAAATGATATTTATTCAAGTTGTTGTAATATTTTTTTGCAGTATTATTCCATTCTTTTTTATTGTAGCATGAAAAGGCATTTTATTCAAGTTTATACATTTTTTACATAATTAATTATAAAAATTAATATTTAAGATAATTTCAGTTTATATATTTTTTTATTTTGATTTTTCCACTTTTATTAATCATAATTGTTATTTCTCCATTAATATCTGTTCTATAAATTATGCTTCCAATCTTTTTTAAATTTTCTAATGTACTATATGATGGATGTCCAAACTTATTATTTTGTCCTACTCCTATTAATGAAATTTTTGGTTGAACTTTTTTTATAAATTCTTGTGTTGATGAAGTTTTTGAGCCATGATGAGCAACTTTTAGTATGTCAGATTTAAGAACAGCATTTTTGTCTTTTATAATTTTTTCTTCAACTTCTTTTTCAATATCTCCTGAAAAAAGCATAGAAAAGTTATTATAATTTAATTTACATATTAAAGATTCGTTATTCATTAAATTAGATGTAATTATATTTTTTTCATCTGGCCATAATATATCTAAATATGTAGCATCATCTAATGTTATTCTATCCCCTTTTTTTACTATTATTGTTTCAATTTTCTTCTTATTAATTATATTTATAAAATTTTCTAAATTTTCTGAGTTTTCATATTGTTTACCTATTATTACTTTTGATGTTTTGAATGTTTCAAGTAATGTTAGTATTCCTCCTACATGATCTGTATCAAAATGTGAAATTATCACATAATCTATATAATTTATTTTTTTATTTAATAAATATGGAATTAGTACATTTTTTCCAATGTCAGAATTAGTGTTTCCTCCTCCATCTATTAATATTGTTTTATTATTTTCTGTTTGGATTAAAGTGCAATCTCCCTGTTCTACATCTACAAAATATATTTTTAACTCATTTTTAATGTCTATTTTTGAAATTAAAATAGCTATAATTACAGTTGCAATTGGTATTTTAAAATATTTTTTTATCTTTTTATTTAAAATACATATAAATATTAGATAATACACTATTATTTCCAAAATTGTTGGTACTTTTAAGTAGAATGATCCAATATTTATTTGAGTTATCTTTATGAAGGTTGTAACTATTACTTCTACTAATGGTTTTATTAAATATATAAATTTAGTTGGTAAAAAAATAGTTATTATTCCTAAAAATTCAATGATGAAAACAAATGGTGAAATTAATACGCTTGTTATTATTCCTGTTATTGAAATTCTTTTAAAAAATATGATAGTTATTGGTAAAATAAAAATGTTTACTGATACACTTATAAGGAATGTTTGTATACAATATTTAATTACTTTATTTTTAAAGTTATTTTTACTTAGTTTTGGTATTATTAGCATAATTCCAATTGTTGCTCCAAATGATAATAAAAATCCAGCATCAATTAAATAATATGGATTATAAATTAATATAACTAGACTCGCTATTGAAATATCTATTTCAAATTTATTTTTTCTAAATAATAATTTTGATAGAATCATTAAAATTGTCATTATTGTAGCTCGAACGGCTGATGCAATAAATCCTATTATGAAAATAAATATAACTAATGAAATTATTAAAATTATTTTCTTTTTTCTATTATCTATTATAAATTTATTTAGAATTGCATTGACTATTAGTACTATACAACTTATGTGCATTCCAGATATTGCGATTATATGTGAAAGTCCATTATCTTGTATGTTTGTCAGTATTTCTTCATTAATATTTTCTTTATCACCTATTACAATAGCTTTCAAAATAGATGATGTATTTTCTGAAAAATTATTTTCTATTTTATTTTTTATTCTCTTATTTATATCAGAAAATATTTTTAAAACATTATTGCTTTCACCAATTTTCTCAATCTTTTGTATTTTTATATTTCCAATTATTTTTTGTTTTTTTAATGATTGTTGATAATTAAATACTCCTGGATTCTTGTAGCTCGATATTTCTTGAAATTTTCCTGAAATTTTTAGTATATCTCCATATTGTATTTGCATTTTATTATTATCATCTACTAGTAGTTTCATTTTGTTTAGTTTATCTTTTTTATCAATTACTTCTACAATAAATTCAGTTGAGTGTTCCTTTACTTTTACTTGACTTTTTACAACACATGTAATATTTAATTGCGTCATATTTTCTGGTTTTTCTTTAAATTTATTTTCATATGAAATTGTAATTTGACATGATATAAAAATTGAAATTAAAAATATTATTAATGTGAATTTAGGAATTAATATTTTTATGTATCTTCTAGTTTTATGTAATTTTGTTAAAATTTTATAACATAGAATTATTAGAAATAAAAAAACGGCTATACCTTTTTTAAAGTATAGCCCTATTATTATACCAATAATATAACCCATATTGGCAATTATTATTTTATTTATTATTGTCACCTCTTAAAATTGTATTAATATCTCACTGCTCCTATGAATTTTTCATTGTATCCATAATTATCATTAGTATCTAGTGAATTTGTTACAATTCCTCTTTTAGAATTTGCAGCATGTATGAATTGTCCATTTCCTATATAAATTCCAACATGTGATATTGATTTTCCTCCTGCATTATCAGAAAAGAATACTAAATCACCTATTTGCATATCTGATTTATTTACTTTTGTTCCACCATTATATTGTGCCGTCGCTGATCTTGGAATTGTTATTCCATGTATTGAATATATATATTGTGTAAATCCTGAACAGTCAAAACCTGTTGTTGGTGACGAACCTCCTGATTTATATTTTCCACCTAAATATAAACTTGCTGTTTCTACTATTGATGTTCCCTTTGACATTGCATTTAAGTCATTTCTTGATTCTTCAGCAGATCTTGAAGAAGTTGGTTGTGGTGCTTTTCCTAAAGTAATTAATGATTTTGATACATATCCTTCTTTACCATTGTATGATATTTTATACCATTCATCAATTTCTGATATTACTGTCACAGCTGTATTCTTTTCAATTTGATCTATACTTTTCGTATTAGTGCTTGGCCCTTCTCTTAAATTAACGCTGGCATTTGCTGATATATATCCTTCTTGATTTATTGTAGTTTCTTTTTCTTCATCTTCAGCTGGTAGTTCTTCTTCTGGTTCAGTTTCTTCAGGTATTTCAGTAGATTCTTCTGTTATTACTTCATATAAAAATTCATTAGCAATCCATACTTCTTTATTTTCTACTTTTACTTTTGACCAATTAGAAATTGTTTCTATTATTTCTACTTGCTTATCTTTTTCTATTTCTATTAGTTTCGTTGAAGATAAATTTGGTATTAAAAATCCATATGTTTTAGAATTAATTTTATTTCCTAATTGACCTTCAATTTTTTCATTTGTAGTAGATTCTTCTTCAACATCCTTTATTAGTTCTTGCGTTTCTTCTGATTCAGGTTCTATTGTGTTTTCCTCTGAACTTGTATTTTCAGTATCTCCCATGTTGTTTTCTTGTGTATTTGTGTTATCTGTAGTATTTGAAGTTACACTTTCTTTTACATCTATATATTCTTTTGATGCATATCCTTCTTTTCCATTATATGATACTTTGTACCAACTTCCTTCTTCTCCGATAACCTCTATATCATCATTTTGATTTGCCATATCCACTATTTTAGAATCCGTGCTTGGCTTCTCTCGTATACGCAATGTTTCTGTTGTAACTTTTGCAGACTTTGCATATGATACACAATTTATAAAAAGAATCATTAATGTTATAAAAATAATTGATATTATTTTTGTTTTTTTCATTAATATTAAAACTCCTTTTAAATATAAATTCGGTTATAGTATATATTTTTTATATTTTAATGTCAATAAAACTAATATTATAATTATTTTACATCTAGTTTAATGTGAACATCTTTTAATTGTTGTTCTGAAACTTTTGAAGGTGCTCTCATCAAAACGTCTCTTGCTTTTTTATTTTTTGGAAATGCTATTACTTCTCTAATATTATCTTCTTTTTGAAGTAACATAATAATTCTATCTATTCCAGGTGCAGCTCCTGCATGTGGTGGTGTACCATAACTGAATGCATTATATAAAGCTCCAAATCTTCCTTTAACATCTTCTTCTGTATATCCTGCTATTTCAAATGCTTTTATCATTATTTCTTGATCATGGTTCCTAACTGCTCCTGAACAAATTTCGTATCCATTACATACTAAATCATATTGATATGCATAAATATCTAATGGATCTTTTGTTTCAAGTGCTTCCATTCCACCTTGTGGCATTGAGAATGGATTATGATTAAAGTCGATTGTTCCTTCATCTGATAATTCATACATTGGGAAATCTACAATCCAACAGAATTTGTAAATTTCTTTTTCTATTAATTCTAGTCTTCTTCCTAATTCATCTCTTACTCCACCAGATATTTTCTGAGCTTTTTCAAATTCATCTGCAACAAAAAATACTGCATCATTTTTTGAAATTTCTAATTTTTTATCTAGTTCTTTTCTATTTTCTTCTGTTATGAATTTTGATATTCCACCTGTTAATTCATTATTTTGATCTATTTTAACCCAAGCTAGTCCTTTTGCATCTAATTCTGAAACAGCATATTCAGACATTTGATCGAAAAATTTTCTAGGCTTTTCTTCCATATTATGTGTTACTATTGCTTTTACAGTTTTTCCTTTAAATGCATTAAATTCAGTATTTTTAAATACTTCTGTAACATCAACTATATATAATGGATTTCTTAAATCTGGTTTATCTGTTCCATACTTTTCCATAGCCTCTTTATATGGAATTCTAACAAATGGTGCTTCAGTAATTTTCCAATCACTATTTTTCTTGAATACATTTGGTATAACTTCTTCTAAAACAGCAAAAACATCTTCTTGTGTTGCAAAACTCATTTCTAAATCTAGTTGATAAAATTCTCCTGGTGATCTATCAGCTCTAGGATCTTCATCTCTAAAGCATGGTGCAATTTGATAATATTTATTAAATCCAGAAACCATCAATAATTGTTTAAATTGTTGTGGTGCTTGTGGAAGTGCATAAAATTCTCCTGGATGTAATCTACTAGGTACTAAGAAATCTCTTGCTCCTTCAGGTGATGAATTTGCTAAGATTGGTGTTTGAATTTCTGTAAATCCAAGTCTATCCATTTCATCTCTCATTGTTTTAATTATTCTAGAACGGTCTAAAATATTTTTATGAATCTTGTCATTTCTTAAATCAAGGAATCTATATTCTAATCTAAGATCTTCTCTAACTTCTTGTGGATCCTTTTGATTTATTTCAAATGGAAGTACATTTTTGCATTTTCCTAAAACACGAATTTCTTCAGCAATAATTTCTATTTCACCTGTTGCTATATCCAAATTTTTATTTGATCTTTCCGCAACTTTTCCACTTACAGAAATAGTGCATTCAGTAGTAACATCTGCCATTTGGTCCTTTAGTTTTTCATCATCTGAAATTATAATTTGTGTAATTCCAAATTCATCTCTTAAATCTATAAATGTCATTTTTCCAAGATTTCTAATTTTTTGTACCCATCCAGCTAAACGAATTTCTTTTCCAACATCTGATAGTCTTAATTCATTGCAATTATGCGTTCTGTATTCATTTTCTCTCATAATATTCCTCTTTTCGCAAAAAAGTTTTTTAATACTTTTGGATTATACAACTTTTGGCTTTATTTATCAATAGGAAATTCGCTCGCCAAAATTTATTTAGAAATTTTGTGTGGATTTGTGGCGAAGCTTTTTTACTTAATTACTACTTTTACTTATTATTTATTTTTCAGATTCTTGTTTATTTTCATCCAACTCCTCAATTTCTTCAATCTTGTCTTCTTCCTTTTCTTTTTCTAAGCTTACAGTTTCCTTTTTATAATAATTTGATATTGCTTGATTGCACCAATATGTTGGATCAGAACTAATTTCTCCCGAACTTATTACTTCTGATCTATTAACTAATGGTTTTACTTCTACATTTTTATTTTCTTCATCCAAATATAGTTTTATTCTTTCATTCATTTCATCATTATAACCAGTTATTATACCGTTTTTAAATTCTTTCACTAATTTAACTGATGTTGTATAATTTACTTCTTTAGATGTAGGGTAATTTATTCCTGCAAGTGTAATGAACAGAATCCCGAAGGCATATATGTATATTTTTTCAGGATTTTTTGGCATTTTAATATATTTAATTAAATTAGAAAATAAACTAACAGTAATTACTGTTATCATTACTATAAAAGTAATGAATAATGTATTTTCTAATCTTCCAGCACCATAATTGCCTGCTGCTTGATATGGTACACACATCATCCCAGCTAAAACAATATAAGAAAGAATGCTTAAAATTGCAGATATTTTTAGCGATATATTTTTCTTTTTTATTTCTTCATACATTAATATACAAATTATTCCTAAAAATAGTAATGTTGAAAAAGTAAACCATGTATCAACTCTATCTAATACTGCCATGGCTGTATGTGTTATTGTTACTATTGCATTTCCTTTATAATTAATAGATGCTGCTCTTACTGCTGTTCCTGGCGCTGTTAGGTTAAGAATAAATCCTATTGTTCCAGTAATAATTGGAATAAAACTTAACCTATCTTGTTTTTTATAAATTGTAAATATAAAACAGATTATGCTTACGAGTATTCCTGCAAATGCTGTAACATGATTTCCTCCAGACAATAAAAACGCTAATACTGTTGCTGAAAGTAGATTCCTAATTTTATGTTCTGAACAATATTTTATTAATTCTGCAATTTGTATAAATAATATCATTAAGAAAAATAAATAATTCATGCTTCCATTAAACCAATATAGACCCTCAGCAGGTGACGGCATTTTTTCTAATACAAAAAATAATGTTACTAAAGATACAATCCAATATCTTTTGCTTTCACTTTTAAGTACATATTTATAGATAGTTTTAGCTAGAATTAATATTCCTATAAATATACATCCTGTAACAATAAATGTAGTTAATGCATAAAAATGTTCTCCGAATATTGCTGGTTGTAATGCAAGTATAAATCCAGAAACATAGAGTCCTTGCCAAGAATTATAATATCCGATGTTATTTCTCCAAGCAGCTTTTACAATATCAATAATATTTCCTCCATTCTCTATTGCTCTTTTGGTAAATACAGAATAACTAAAATCATCTGCACTTGGATGATTGTAAAATGCAGCAATAAATATCGGTAATAATATTATAATGACTACAGCTGTAATAAAAATATCTGTTTTTTTCATTTTTCTCCCCCAATTCTATTATGCTAATTTCTTTGCAGCTTTTATTAGTCCCACAAATAGTGGTGCTGGTTTATCTGGTCTTGATTGAAATTCTGGATGAAATTGTCCAGCTATAAAAAATGGATGATTTTTATATTCAACTATTTCTACTAGGCTTCCATCAGGTGAAGTTCCTGAACATATTAAACCTTTTTCTTCTAATACTTCTTTATAATCATTATTAAATTCATATCTGTGTCTATGTCTCTCAGATATTTCTTCTTTATTATATAATTCGTATGCTAAACTTCCTTTTTTTATCTTGCATGGATATGCACCAAGTCTCATTGTTCCACCTTTTTTCGTAATATTTTTTTGGTGTTCCATAATATGTATTACTGGATTTTCAGTTTCTTCATTTAGTTCTGCTGAATCTGCATCTTTTAGTCCAAGTACATTTCTTGCAAACTCTACAACTGCCATTTGCATTCCTAAACAAATTCCCAAAAATGGTATTTTATTTTCTCTTGCATATTTTATTGCAATAATTTTACCTTCTATTCCTCTATTTCCAAATCCTCCAGGTATTAGAATTCCATGATAATCTTTTAACATTTGGTGTACATTCTCTTCAGTTATTTTTTCAGAATCTATAAATCCAATTTTTACATTTACTGAATTAGCAAATCCTCCATGTTTAAGGCTTTCTACAACTGATAAGTAAGAGTCTTCAAGTTTAACATATTTTCCTACTAGAGCTATTTTTACTTCTCCCTTGCAACTTTTAATTTCTTTATTTAATTTAATCCAATTTTTATTATCAGGCTTGTCTTCTAGTTTTATTTTTTTGCAAACTGCATTTGCTAATCCATTTTCTTCTAGTAATAAAGGTACTTCATAAAGTGTATTTGCTGTTAAATTTTCTATTACGTTTTCTGGTCTTACATTGCAAAATAAAGCTATTTTCTTTTTCATTTCTAAAGGTATATTATCATCTGCTCTAGCAACTAGTATGTCTGGTTTTATTCCAAATGATTGTAGTTCTTTAACTGAGTGCTGTGTAGGTTTTGATTTTACTTCTTTTGAACCAGAAATGTATGGAAGTAGCGTTACATGAATATAGCAAACATCATCAATATCTTTCTCAAGTCCAACTTGTCTTATTGCTTCAATTAAAGCTAGTCCTTCCATATCTCCAACAGTTCCACCAAGTTCTGTTATAACAATATCTGTATCAGTTTTTTCAAAAGAATATATTCTTTCTTTTATTTCATTAGTTATATGAGGAATTACTTGTATAGTTTTTCCTAGATATGTTCCTTTTCTTTCTTTTTCAATTACACTTGAATAAATTTGTCCCATAGATATACTTGAATTTTTAGTCAAATTTTCATCTATAAATCTTTCATAATGTCCTAAATCTAAATCAGTTTCTGCTCCATCATTTGTAACAAATACTTCTCCATGTTCACAAGGGTTCATAGTTCCTGGATCTACATTTATATAAGGATCAAATTTTTGTATTGTTACTTTGTGCCCTCTGTTTTTAAGTAGTCTTCCTAGTGATGCAGCTGTTATGCCTTTACCTAGGCCGGATACGACGCCGCCGGTTATAAATATATACTTCATTTTCCCTCCTTTTAAATTTATGAAAAGCTGCGTCTTGCGTCGTTAAACTTCATTCGTAAATCCTCAACGTACCCTCGTACGCCTCCGGTTTACTCATTCGTTTGCCTAGCAATACTTGCTTTTGATAAATTTCATTATTTTTTTATTTTTCAAAAATCCTCATGTACCATGTACACTTCGGTGTTTAAAATTAAATTTTGCCTAGTAATACTCGTTTCTTTTTCGAACGGCTAATTTTTATTTATTTTTGATTGTACTTTTGTATTCTTTCGGTTTACTCATTCGTTTGCCTAGCAATACTTGCTTTTGATAAATTTCATTATATTTTATTTTTCAAAAATCCTCATGTACCACGTACACTCCGGTATTCAAAATTAAATTTTGCCTAGTAATACTCGTTTCTTTTTCGAACGGCTAATTTTTATTTATTTTTGATTGTACTCTTGTATTCTTTCGATTTACTCATTCGTTTGCCTTGCTATACTTGCTTCTTTTTCGAATATATATTTTAAATGTTTTTTATCTAAATTTTCGTGTATCTACATGTACACTTCGGTGTTTAAAATTAAATTTTGCCTAGTAATACTCGTTTCTTTTTCGAACGGCTATTTTTTTATTTGATTTATTATCAAAATTCATCATGCATCTATATGCATTTCGTTATTCAAAATTAAGTTTCGCCTAGTAATACTCGTTTCTTTTTCGAACGGCTATTTTTAGTACTCAAAACGATTTCAAAAAGAACAAAAGCGGACATTTTTATCTGTCATACTATATAAATTTATTGCAAAGTCCGCGTCTTTGTTCTGTGTGCCAAATTTTTGTTAAAAAATTTGTGTACAAATTGGGCGAAGCCTTTATATTATAGGAAATTCGGAGAACTTTCCTATAATATAAAAAAACAGATTAAAAAAGAGTTTTTTTTTAATCTGTTTTTGTCTCTCTGTTCATGTTTGTATTGTATCATGTGAATTATAGTATTTCAAGTCTAAATTAGAAAATATTTATCATTTTGAAAATATACCAAATCGTTGTTATGATTGCAGCTATTGCAAATACTGTTGGAGCTGGTTTTACTTTTAATTCATTAACATATCTATCTATAAAGAATAAGGCTATTGCTATAATCCATAAAATTGCTGTTGGATTTGCCTGAAATGATTTTTCATAATTTCCTGTGATTAAATAAAATGTAGCATGAGTCAATCCGCATGCGGGGCACGGAATTCCTGTAAATCCTTTTAGTGGGCATACTGTTCCAAAATAAATTTGCATGAATAGCGCAAAAATTATTATAGGAATTATAGCAAATCTGATTTTATATATATCCTTTTTTAATCTTTCCATTTAATTCACAAAATCCATGTAAGAACTAACTTCTACAATTCCTAATAAGGCTAATATAATAAAAACTATAAGTGCTATAATAAATATACAAAAATAAGATGCTGCAAAGTTTCTTAAATTTTTGTTTGATGTTCCTCCAAGTGCAAAAATTAAAAGTAATATCCAACCTATACAAGGAATTGCAAATATAATTTCCCAACAAAAATATCCCCACATTGTAATTGGTCTATATTCATACGGAACATTATTGGGATCAAATGCATTTATATATTGAATTTGTGGTTGTTGTGCTACAGTTTGTTGTTGTGTTACTGTTGATTGTTCTTTAACTTCTGTTTTTTTCTCTGTTGCTTTCTTAGATTTGTTTGAGCTACTTTTTTCTAAAGGAGTTCCACAATCTACGCAAAATTTAGCTTCTTCTACATTTTCTTTTCCACATTTACTACAAAACATTTCTTTTTTCCCCTTTTATTTTTTATATTTTTATTATACTTATTAAAATTTTAGTTTTCAATATATTATAAATTGTTTCTTTGTTTTACTGCTTCATACATTATAATTCCTGCAGAAACTGATGCATTTAAAGATGTAACTTTTCCTTTCATTGGAATTTTTACAAGCATATCTGCATTTTCTTTTACTAATCTACTCATGCCAAATCCTTCACTTCCAATAACTATTGCTATATCTCCTTTTAAATTTTCATTATAATAGATTGTTCTTGCTTCCCCATCTGTTCCAATTATCCATAATCCGTTGTCTTTAAGTTTTTTTATTGTTTCTGTTATATTATTTACTCTTGCAATTTTCATATGATTAGTAGCTCCAGCTGAAACTTTTACAACAGTGCTATTTACACTAACTGATCTTCTCTTAGGAATTATTATTCCGTGAACTCCTGCTGTTTCAGCTGTTCTGATTATTGAACCTAAATTGTGTGGATCTTCAATTCCATCTAATATTAATATAAAACAATCTTCATTTTTTGATTTAGCATATTCTAATATATCTTCAACTTCTGAATAGTTGAATGGTGGTACAACTGCAATAACACCTTGGTGATTTTGGGTTTTAGACATATAATCTAATTTAGATTTTTCGACTTCTGTTATTACAACTTTTTTCTGTTTGGCTTGTGCAATAATTTTATTTATTGAACCATGTTTTTCCCCAGATTGCACATATATTTTGTTAATATCTTTTTCAGAATTTAATAATTCAATTACTGCATTTCTTCCTTCGATTTGATCTTCATAGTTATCATTTTCTTTCATTTGGTAATCCTTTCTTTATATGTATTTATAAATTCAATCATTCCATTAATAAATTTAGCTATTCCATCTAAATGTTCAATATATCTATACCTTCCATTTATCTCTAGTTGAATACATGGTATATTAGATTTTTTTGAAATGCTTCTACTTATTGTGTGCTCTGATATTGCTAAAAACTTTTTATCAACAACTATATTGGGTATATCAGATCTTTCAAGACATTTTTTTAATAAATCTACTAATTCATATTTAAATTGTATGTTTTTTCCTTTTCCTGTTCCGATTTCAACATCAAATGGACTATTATAATTTGATCCGTGGAAATCTATTAATAATTTTATATTTTCTTCTTTTATAAGTTTTACAATTTCATCTTTATATGGATTTTTTTCTATATCATAATTGGCATCATCATTGTTTGTATATGTTTTATAAATTGCATAACAGTTCATTTTCTCTGCTAATAACTGCACAATAGCTCCTGTTTCTCCTTCTGCCCCTTTTAATTTTCCTTCTCTTATTTGATTAACACAGTGAGGCGCAGATAAAATTATTGGAAATTCTCCTTTAATAATTTCAAATGACTTTTTATCTTTATATCTTGCTTTTTCTTCAATTCGATCATTATAAAACTTTATTTTTTCATATAAAGAATTCAATTAATTTCTCCCTTGTTTATTCTTCATCATCTAATTTTAATACTGATAAAAATGCTTCTTGTGGTACTTCAACATTTCCAATTTGCCTCATTTTCTTTTTACCTTTTTTCTGTTTCTCAAGTAATTTTTTCTTTCTTGTAATATCTCCTCCATAACATTTTGCAAGTACATCTTTTCTCATTGCAGATAATGTTTCTCTTGCAATTATTTTTCCGTCAACAACTGCTTGAATTGGTATTTCAAATAATTGTCTAGGTATAACTGTTTTTAGTTTTTCTGCCATCTTTCTTCCTCTACTATATGCGGAATCTTTATGCACAATAAATGAAAGTGCATCAACAGACTCATTATTTATATGTATATCTAGCTTAACTAACTCTGATTTTGCATACTCTTTAAATTCGTAATCAACAGATGCGTATCCTTTTGTTTTTGATTTTAAAGTGTCAAAGAAATCATAAATAATTTCATTTAAAGGCAAGTTATATTCAAGAATAACCCTGTTTGTATCAAGGTATTTCATGTCTATATAAACGCCTCTTCGTTTTTGACATATGTCCATAACATTTCCAACAAAGTCTTTTGGTGTCATAATTTCAACTTTCATTATTGGTTCTTCAATGTATTTAACTTCTTGGGTTTTTGGCAAGTCTGTTGGATTATATAATTCAATAACATCTCCATTTGTTTTGTGAACTTTATAAATAACTGATGGTGCTGTTGTAATTAGTCCTATATCAAATTCTCTTTCTAGTCTTTCAATTATTATTTCTAGATGTAGTAATCCTAAAAATCCGCATCTAAAACCAAAGCCTAATGCAACTGATGTTTCAGGCTCAAATTCCAACGCAGCATCATTTAATTTTAGTTTTTCAAGAGCATCTTTCAAATTTTCATATTCACTACCATCTAATGGATACATTCCACAATATACCATTGAGTTAGCTTTTTTGTATCCTGGTAAAGGTTCATTTGCTGGGTTTTCAAAATGTGTAATTGTATCACCAACATGTAAATCTGAAACATTTTTTATGCTTGCAGCTATATAGCCAACTTCTCCTGCTTTTAATGAATCTGATGGAATATATTCACCTGCACCAAAATATCCAACTTCATTTACTGTAAAATGTTTTTTCGTTGCCATAAATAGTATTTCGTCTCCAACTTTTACAGTTCCTTCTTTTACTCTTACATAGCTTATTGCGCCTTTATAATTATCATAAAAAGAATCGAAAATTAAACATTTTAGTTTTTCATTTCTATCTCCAGCAGGTGCTGGAATATCTTTAACTATTCTTTCTAAAACTTGATCTACGTTCAATCCTGATTTTGCAGATATACAAGGTGCATCCATTGCTGGAATTCCAATAACATCTTCAATCTCTTTTTTTACTTCATCAGGTCTAGCATTTGGTAAATCTACTTTATTTATTACTGGTATAATTTCTAAATTGTTATCTAGTGCCAAATATACATTTGCTAAAGTTTGTGCTTCAACCCCTTGGCTACTGTCAACAACTAAAATAGCTCCTTCACATGCTGCCAAACTTCTTGAAACTTCATAGTTAAAATCAACATGTCCAGGAGTATCTATTAAATTTAATTCATATGTTTGACCATCTTTAGCAGTATAATTCATTCTTACAGCTTGAGATTTTATTGTTATTCCTCTCTCTTTTTCAATTTCCATGTTATCTAGAACTTGGCTTTCCATCTCTCTTTCAGAAAGAACACCTGTCATCTCAATTAGCCTATCTGCTAAAGTTGATTTTCCATGATCAATATGTGCGATTATACTAAAATTTCTAATTAGCTTTTGATTATTATCCACGTTCTAAGCTTTGCTCCTTTATACTTTACTATTCATGTATTTTACCAAAATATCACTATATTTTCAAGATTCCAATAAACTTATATTACTATAAACCCTAATAATAATTAATTTTCAAGCTGCACAGCGACCAAACGTAGCGAGATTTGTCGAGCGCAGTGCAACTGAAGCAACTTACAGACTAATTTTTTCTAATCTGAAAGTTGCACCAGCAAAACCTGAAAATTAATTATTATTAAGTTTTTGCTATACTATAAACCCGGTTAATAATTAATTTGAACAGCTGCGCAGCGACCAAACGTAGCGAGCTAGTCGAACGTAGTGCGATTGAAGCAACTTACAGACTAGTTTTTTTTTAATCTGGAAGTTGCGACAGCAAAGCTTGAAAATTAATTATTATTAGGGTTTGAAGCCTGAAAAAATAAACAAGAGTAGCAAAAACTACTCTTGTTATTAATTTAAAATATAAACCATATTGCTCCAGGTGGAATAGCATATAATATCCACATTACTGCTACAAATATCTCAAAATCGTTACCTTCAACATGTACAGGTTCAAAAGCATTCTTGATTGAATCAGCTGCTCCATCTATAGATACATTGCCTACTTTTTTCATTATATTTGATGTAAATTCTTTAATTTTATCTATTGCATCATCTATTAGAGTTCTGTTAACAGGTATTTCATCTACATATGATACCCTGAATTCATCTATATTTCCTACAGAATAAACTAATTTAAATTTTCTTTCTTCTCCAGGTTGTAAATTTTCAAAAGCTAAATATTTTGATTGCATCAATCTGCCCTTGTAATAAGAATCAACCCTAACATACTGTTTATCTATAACCTTATCAGAAGTATTTCTTACTACACCTGTAAAATAAGCCTGCTGTTTATTTGAATTTGCTTTATCTATTTCAATTTGAAAGCCATTGTCTGATTGCTCTATTTGTACATTGTTTTTTACATTACGATAAGAATTGGCAAACATTACATCAGTTGCAAAATTTGAAAACAAATAAAAAAGAACAATAATCAGCACATATGTAAGAAACGTTTTCATTCTTTCCATAGCTTTCCTCCCATTAATTCAATGTTTATACATATTTTATTATACTATAATTAACATAATTTGTAAATATTTCCTTCAAACTTTGCTTCCTTTAGTTTTCAATAATTACATGAATTTCAAATTAATTATTATAAGTATTTAGCCATAATAAAACCCGATTAATAATTAATTTGAATAGCTGCGCAGCGACCAAACGTAGCGAGCCACGTCGAGCGTAATACAATCGAAACAGGTTCCAAACTATTTTTTAATCTGAAAATTGCAACAGCAAAACTTGAAAATTAATTATTATTAGAATTTTGCAATACTTTATCTATCATAAAACCCGATTAATAATTAATTTGAACAGCTGCGCAGCGACCAAACGTAGCGAGCCACGTCGAGCGTAATACAATCGAAACAGGTTCCAAACTATTTTTTAATC